>SLQE01000175.1 GCA_007131635.1 Bacteroidota bacterium
GAATCCTGCTCGATTCTAATCAGATATTCTTCATCTCTCTGCTCTGTACTCGTTTTTTGTTCATCGTACTGCATTTCAAAATCGAGAGCGATCTTTACCTGCCCGAAGAACATACGCAAGCTATCGATGACAGCATCCGTTATTTTATCGTCGCGCTTGAAAACCGGTAATACCTGTTGTTCAGCTTCCTGCTTCTCCCTCTCATACTGACGATCTTCTTTATATATCGGGAATGAGAACGGTGCAATAAGATCTTCACTCCCCCAGATTGAGCCGATACGGTAATCAAACTCTAAAGATACGCCTTTGGGGAACATAAGTACCGATAATACGACCACAGCCAGAAAAATACATATCTTTACAAGCATATTCGTGTTAAGATCTAATGCTTGAATCGATTGCTTAATTTTTCCGGTTAATTGTTTTAAACTCATAGGAAATAATATCTTGAAAATGCGTGATAGAAGCAAAAAATAAATTTATAGTGTTCAGATTTTACATGAGGTTGTCAGCCCGGTAAACCTGCCGGCATGAAACTATTCACTTCTTCTGGTTAGTTTGATGTTCACCGGGTCAATTTCACGGCCGGTAGCTTCATGAAACCGAAAAATAACAAGCACAAAAGCGGTGTTCTCGGGAATATCTTCCGGTAGAGTGATCTCCTTTTCAAAATAAACCCAATCAAGGGGCGAAAGTGCCAATTCTCCGCCAATTTCCCTTACTTCGTCATCGTGACCGATAAGTTTGTAATATATAAGCCCTTCCGGAGCAAGAGCGATTCCCGAGATGAGAAACAATTCTCCGACTACCGGCCCGGGTCCCGGTTCAAACAGTTTTATAGTTTGTGATGATGCAACGATTTCTCTTAAGGAATCTATACCCTGTAATTTCGTTATGCGTCCGGGTCTGTGGTTCCCTTCGGGTAAGATTTTAACTGATACACCCGTCACGGGTATTGCGGCAACATCGGCGGGATAGGTTATCACTTGGGGAACCATCGCGTCGAAAGCGGGCCTCGTAAACCGAACCCGCACTTCAGCAAGATCGTCGTCACGCAGACGAACATCCAGTATCCGAACTTCATACCCGCCGGTCCGACGTTCCCCCATCGAAACAAAGATATAGGTGCTATCTCCATATTCTTTTGTATGTACAAAGGCGGTGGCATAAAGCTGCATATTTCTATTCACCCATGCTTTCACGGGGTCGGGTAGATTTCGCTGTTCGATTCTTATCATATCAATTGTTTGCTCCTGACCGGGTAAGAGGATACCTGCGTCTTCCTGTTCACCGCGTATGGGCTGTTTATCTGCCCTTTCGTCAGGATCGCCCGTTCGGGGAGCACAGGAATAAAACATCGCAATCACACACAAAAAAGTTGTCAACAGAAAAAAATATATGGTGCGCATTGTGCAGCCACCTCACTTCCCATCTGCCATTGCATCCTCGACCGTCGCATGTATCGAAAAGACCCGGTCAAGTTGTGATATCTTAATGAGCGAAGCAACATTATCTGTCAAACCGGCCAGCTTAACCTTACCGCCGTTTTCTCTCATTTGACGTTCGGCAAAAAGGAGTGATGACAAACCGGAACTATCACAAAAATCGACCTCGCGGAGGTCGAGGATTAATTCTTTTATTGCCGACGTACATATGATGAGGAATTCACCTTTCAAATCGGCGGCGATTGTTGTATCAAGCCTTCTTTCGTTCAACGAAAAAATGAGGATTCCGTTATTCTCTTTCACATCAAATTTCATAGTATACTCTCAGAATTTTTCAAGATATTGGCATAATGATTTATAGGTTACTTCTTTTTCCTGTCCGGGGACATACCGGTACTGTATATTAAAAAAATGATCACCGTACTTTTTGACGAAACTTACCCGATACCAGGAGTTTACACTGCTACTAAGATAGGCAGCAAAGGGAACAAATCCAAGATTCAGATCTATCACCAGATCAAACTGCTGGCCGGTAAATTGTTTCAGAAATATTTTTTTGGGAAGATGCAGCATATTTACGTCTGATTTCCCGAAACGAACGACCTGTGCTCTGGAATTTTTAGATACGAGGTTTGCAATATCGTGCATTGCGATAACAATTCGGTTCCGACCGCGGAATTTTTTTCCGAGGAATTTCACAACCGCCAATGCAAACTCCGCTTCGGTGAGATTATCGGGCATAATAACAAGCACGGATTGTGATTTTGAATAAAATTCTGTTAATTCCTGCAGTGCGTCCTTTTTGGACCGGGATAAAAATATTCCGTATCGGGTACCGATATAATCTCGCAATTCCTGTATCATTCTTAATCTTTCACCAAACTTAAAAATGTATTCTCATCTATAGTTGTAATGTGCAACTCTTTTGCTTTTTCGGCCTTCGATCCCGGATCCGAACCGACGACAACGTAATCCGTTTTTTTACTGACCGACGACGACACTTTCCCTCCGCGGGATTCGATGAGTGATCTCGCCTCCTCACGTGTAAACGACTGAAGCGTGCCGGTCAATACAAACGTTTTCCCCGTTAATGTCTGCTTTTTCTTTTTGCCCGATGTCGC
>SLQE01000200.1 GCA_007131635.1 Bacteroidota bacterium
CGTGTACAAAGCGATCGGCTTTTTGTATGTTCATCTCGGAAATCGACTCGGATATCGTCGAATCGATTTCACCCAACGATGGTCTTGTTTGTTGCGGGATGTGGTCTTCGGCATATTGTGCCAGTTCTTCCCGGAGAGCGGCGATCTCTTCGAATCTCTTTGTAATATCCTGCTCCAGCTCCTCCGCACGTTTTATTTGATCCTGCATGTACCGTTTTATTCCTTCGCCGGTTACTGCTTCGATACGGCGCACGCCGCTGGCAATGCTTGATTCATGGACGATTTTGAATAAGCCGATGTCATCGGTACGGGGGACATGGGTGCCGCCGCAGAATTCTACACTGAATTTTTCATCGATAAAAACAACACGGACACGTTCACCGTATTTTTCACCGAAGAACATTTTGACATTCGGTATCTTCCGCGCCTCGTCGAATGCCAGAACTTCATCTTCGACCTTAATCGCTTCTTTAATCTTTTGGTTGGTCATCTGCTCGATGTCACGTAGTTCCTCCGGTGTTATTTTGCTGAAATGCGGGAAGTCGAACCGCAGCCTGTCGGGTGCAACGAGCGATCCCTGCTGCTGGACGTGCGTCCCGAGAATACGGCGTAAAGCTTCGTGTACGATATGTGTGGCAGAGTGATTGCGCTGTATGTTAACACGACGCGTCTTATCAACCCTGGCAATGACTTCTTTTCCCTTCGGGATGTCAACGGCGTGCTCGAGTATATGTATGTAAATAGTATCCCGCTTCTGCGTGTCGATCACATGGTATGTATCACCGTTCACTTGTATTACACCGGTGTCGCCTACCTGACCTCCTGATTCGGCGTAAAAAGGAGTTTCCCCGAGTACGATGAAATTCTCATTACTCTCAACAATTTTTCCTCTGGATTCAAGTTCAGTGTAACCGACAAAATTAGAAGAATGCCCTTCACCTGAGACTTGTATCGATGGAAGCATTGTTTTACCGCTTGCGGTTGTGATTTTTTTACTTTCCCTTGATCGTTGCTGTTGTTCGTTCATTAATTCTGTAAAACGGTTCTCGTCAATATCTAAATCCCGCTCCCTTGCAAGCAACGCGGTCAGATCAAGCGGAAATCCATACGTGTCATACAACTTGAATACGTCCTCGCCGGGAATGGCCTTCTCGCCGGATGTATGCAACCGTTCGACGATCTCACGAAAGATCTCGAGTCCGCGGTCGAGTGTTGCATTAAAACCGACTTCTTCGCTTTTAATAACCTTTTCGATGTATGTTTGCTGTTCATTGATCTCCGGAAACACATCGCTCATGGTTTTCACAAGCACATCAACAAGTTTGTAGATAAATGGCTCGTGCATATCGAGATTACGGCCGAAGCGCGCCGCTCTTCGTAGTATCCGTCGCAGGACATAGCCGCGTCCTTCATTCGATGGGATCGCACCGTCTGCTATTGCAAATGTCAACGCACGGACGTGATCGGCAATGACGCGCATTGCAATCTGATCGTTCTCATCTTTATATGGTTTACCGGTGATCTCACTGATTGCACTTATGAGCGGAGTAAACACGTCGGTGTCATAATTTGACGGAGGTTTTTTAAAATCATGAGCCATGCACTCGAGAGCCGCACATATTCGCTCGAATCCCATTCCGGTGTCTACATGCTTTGCCGGAAGCGGTTCGAGTTCCCCTTTCTCGTTACGGTTGTTCTGAATGAAGACGAGGTTCCATATTTCGATTAAGCGGGCATCACCGGCATTGACCAGTTCGGCTGGTGCATTTCCTTCGGGAGTGAGGTCGATGTGTATCTCCGAACATGGCCCGCACGGCCCCGTTTCACCCATTTCCCAGAAATTTTCCTTTTCACCGAAGCGTAAAATGTGTGAAGGATCGATATCTGTGACTTCTTTCCAGAGATTGAAAGCTTCATCGTCGGTGGTGAAGACGGTTGCCCACAATCGTTCTTTCGGAAGCTGCCACACACCTGTCAATAATTCCCAGGCCCATTGGATTGCTTCTCTCTTGTAGTAATCACCAAATGACCAGTTGCCAAGCATCTCGAAAAATGTATGGTGGTATGTATCCCGCCCTACCTCTTCCAGATCGTTATGTTTTCCGCTTACACGGATGCACTTTTGTGTGTCTGCCGCACGGGTATAATCGCGTTTCCCTTCGCCGAGGAATACATCCTTGAATTGATTCATACCGGCGTTGGTAAACAAAAGTGTCGGATCTCCGTGCGGGATAACCGGTGCGCTCGGAACGATGCGGTGTTCCCGCTTGTGAAAGAAATTTAAAAAATCGTTGCGTATTTCACGTGATGGTTTCATAGATAAAAAAACTCTTTTACATTTCTATTTGTGTATGAAGTGCAATCTCTTCCAGGACGCTGTTGACGCGAAGACATTCCTGCATTTCCCCGGTATAAACAACAGCCTTGCCACGCGAATGAACTTCCCAGGCAAGTGATTCCGCCTTGTCGGTTGAACAACGAATAGCTTTCATCAGTTGAGTAATTACCTCGTCGAACGTATGTATGTCGTCATTAAATAATATCACTTTTGCAGGGTCCTGAGTGAGAACGTCTTTATCATCCTGTTGTATTTCAGTTGGCCTGGTGAACGTCATATAAATTCTCCAGAATGAATTCGTAGTACAAAATAACGTAATATTACAAACTTACATTATAACAAAATATTCTTATGAGAGCAAATAATTGCCAAATCTGTTTTTTACTGAATAAATGTGTGACAGTTTGACATAAATAATAGTGCCATCTGTGACGCTAATGTATGTCAATTTGTCGTTATTAAAAATAGCGTATATCTTATGCTATTACATAAAGGATTGATATTACTTAAGATACGTAGTCATTGAATGTTTGGCACGTATTTTGACTTTTAATAAAGTGCAAATACATAATAACAATAGGAGGTGAATCGATATGGCTATCACAAGGTGGAATCCAACAACTGATCTTCTGCAAGATCTGGATACAATGCAGAAGCGGATGAATCGAATGTTCAGCGATTTTTTCGGTTCGCGTGAAGGCTCCGGCGACGAGTTAACCTTCAGTTCATGGAATCCGGTCGTGGATGTTGTCGAGGAGGATGATAAATTCGTTATCGAAGCAGAGCTTCCGGGAATGAAAAAAGATGAAATACAAATTTCCCTCGCACATGATATGTTAACGATTCGCGGGGAGAAGAAAGTTGAGAAAGAGGAAAAAAAGAAGAATTATCATCGCAGTGAACGTTCCTACGGAAGTTTCTCCAGAACGTTCAATTTCCCCGGTAACGTGAAAGCCGATAAAGTAGATGCGGAATTTAATAACGGCGTGCTGACCGTTACCATACCGAAATCCGAAGATGCGAAGCCGAAGCAAATTGAAGTGAAAGTGAAATAATCGCTGTATACAAAAAACCAAGGCGGAGGTTCCGGTACAAGGTTGTACATCGGAACCCCGCCTTATTATATTCTGTGAGGAGAAATGTGCGTATGACACAGCATAACCCAAATGAACATACCAAGAGTCAAAATAAAATACATATACCCGAAACGCTGCCGGTTGTGCCGTTGCGGAATACAGTTTTTTTCCCCGGACAAATACTCCCGATAAGTGTCGGCAGGGAAAAAAGTTTACAAGCCGTCGATGAGGCACAAAAGCAGAACACACCCGTTCTTGTCATTGCGCAACGGGACGGGAGTAAAGACAATCCGGGTATCAAAGATTTATTTTCTATCGGAACCGTTGCACGGGTTGTAAAAATATTTAACCTTCCCGACGGGACAAGAAATGTATTACTCCAGGGAATTTCGCGCGCCCGCGTCTTGACCGAGATCGAACATGATGTATGCATGAAAGCCGCCACACAACGGCTGGATGATGAACCTTCCGATGATATTGAAGTTGAGGCACTTGTAACAAGCGTACGAAATATATTTCACCGTATGGTAGAATTAAGCAAAGAGTACAGCGACGAGCATCTCTCAATAATACTCAATCTTGATGATGCAGCGGGTACCGCGGATATCGCGGCTGCGATTATGTCAGCACCCGTCGATGAAAAACAACGAATCCTCGAAACATTACGGGTAAAAGAGCGGCTGCAAAAGGTTCACGTTCAACTGAGTAAGATCGTGCAGCGACTTGAGATAGGCAGCAAGATACAATCCGATGTTCAGGAAGAAATTAATAAGAATCAGCGTGAGTACTATCTCCGTCAACAAATGAAGGCAATACAAAAAGAGCTCGGTGAAGATGACGAACACGTTGAGATAAAGGAATTCCGCGATCGATTGGATCGGACTAAACTTCCCGGGGATGTCCGGAATACACTGGAAAAAGAATTGAACCGGCTTTCAAAGATGCATACGTCGTCTGCCGAATATACGGTTACACGAACCTACATAGAGTGGCTACTTGATGTGCCGTGGTCGGTATCGACTGAAGATAATTTAGATATACAGGCAGCCGAAGAAGTGCTTCACCGCGATCACTACGGACTTGAGAAGGTAAAGAAAAGAATTCTTGAATATCTCTCCGTTCGAAAACTGAAAAATGATATGCGGGGTCCGATCCTTTGTTTCGTCGGTCCTCCGGGGGTCGGTAAAACATCTCTCGGGAAATCGATCGCGAATGCACTCGGAAGAAAATTTATACGTATGTCGCTCGGCGGTGTCAGAGACGAGGCCGAGATACGCGGCCACCGAAGAACCTATATCGGCGCTTTACCGGGCAGGATAATCCAGGGTATCAAAAAAGCCGGATCAAACAATCCCGTATTTATGCTCGATGAGATCGATAAGATCGGGATGGATTTCCGTGGTGATCCGTCCTCGGCACTACTCGAGGTGCTGGATCCCGAACAGAACAATACCTTCAGCGACCATTATCTTGAGGTACCGTTCGATTTATCGAAGGTATTGTTTATTGCGACGGGTAATATGCTCGATCCGATTCCTGCTCCGTTACGTGATCGGATGGAAATAATAGAAATACCAAGTTATGTCGAGGAAGAAAAACTGCATATTGCAAATGATTTTCTTGTTCCGAAACAGATACGGGAGCATGGCTTACAGGAAAAGCATATCACATTCCGGGAAGATGCAATCCGTAAAATAATACACGAGTATACACGCGAGGCGGGAGTAAGAACACTCGAGCGGAGGATCGCTGATGTCTGCCGCGGCGTTGCAAAGGATGTGGTGCAGGGAAAATCGGAAAAAAGAAAAATCAAAGCAGATTCGATATACGGATATCTCGGTCCGCAAAAATTCTTTGTCGATGTCGCCGAAAGGGTAACACGTCCCGGTGTTGCAACCGGATTGGCATGGACACCGGTCGGAGGGGATATATTGTTTATCGAAGCATCGGCAATGAGAGGAAAAGGGGAGTTGATCCTGACGGGACATCTCGGAGACGTGATGAAGGAATCGGCGCAGGCTGCCCTGAGTTATCTATCATCGATCGCTCACGGGTTTGGTATTACTCCCGATTTTCGCGCACGGACCGATCTCCATATTCACGTACCCGCGGGTGCAACACCGAAAGACGGGCCATCGGCCGGTGTGGCAATTCTCACGGCATTGGCTTCATTGCTGACCGGGAAGCCCGTGCGTAATGATCTGGCAATGACCGGTGAGATAACGCTTCGCGGACTTGTATTACCTGTCGGCGGAATAAAAGAAAAGGTCCTGGCCGCACACAGGGCAGGCATCAAAACCGTCATACTCCCGGAACGTAACCGGGGAGATCTGGACGAAATACAAAAATATATTAAAGACGATCTGCACTTCGAGTTCGTGAAGGAGATGAACGATGTTCTCTCACTTGCTCTCAGACACGATGACAGAAAAACTACGGTGAGCAGTGAAATCGATGCAGCGGTAAGTACAAATTAATCGTAATGCCTGACGACACGATATCCCAACCCGGGATTTCGTGTCGTACAGGTGATCCATTCCATACACCCCGAATCCCTTTCAATACTGCACAAATTTTCGCATTTCTATTGATTTTCGCGCATAAAAAGGATACATTTCTTTCTATATCCTTGGAGTTATTGCTAAAATCACATACTTTAACCCAGAGTTCTGTTAAAAAATATGATCGTTTACCGGATTTTATTTTTTTACGCTGATGTGACGGAGCTCAAGTGAAATAAAATACAAGTTTCATATAATACAGACTGTTAGGAACACTATATATTCGGATACTTATGAAAGGGGATAACATGCAAGACACAGTAGCATCAATAAAAGATGATATGTTACAAAAGATAGACAATAAAACCGCCGTTATCGGGGTTATCGGCCTGGGATATGTCGGGCTTCCGCTTCTCAATTGTTTTGTCGAGAAAGATTTTCAATCGATAGGTTTTGATGTCGATGAAAAAAAGATAACAGCTCTTTTCGAGGGAAAATCATATATTAAACATATCCCGTCATCGAGGATTCAAAAAGTCGTTTCTTCGGGAAAATTTCACGCGACATCCGATTATTCCGATCTTAAAAAATGCGATGCGGTGCTCATGGCAGTTCCGACGCCGTTAAGTAAAAACCGTGAACCCGATATGTCCTATGTTATTGCTACCTGTGAAGAGGTTTCGAAAAATATGCGTCCGGGTCAAATCATTATTCTTGAATCGACAACCTACCCGGGCACGACCGATGAGCTTATGGTTCCTATACTTGAAAGAAGCGGTTTAAAGGTTAATGAAGATTTTTATGTCGCATTTTCCCCGGAACGGGAAGATCCGAACAATCCGAATTATACAACCGAAACCATACCCAAAGTAGTCGGCGCTACTTCTCCTGAAGGACTGGAAGTAGCCGAAAAACTATACCAACAGGTTGTCGTGCAGACTGTCCCTGTCTCATCGACGAGGGCGGCCGAGGCGACAAAACTAATGGAGAATATATTCAGGTCGGTGAATATTGCTCTTGTAAACGAACTGAAAGTGACGTTCATGCGGATGGGCATAGATATCTGGGAAGTCGTCGAAGCTGCGAAAACAAAACCGTTTGGTTATATGCCGTTTTATCCCGGTCCGGGTCTTGGCGGGCACTGTATTCCTATTGACCCGTTTTATCTTACCTGGAAAGCGCGCGAGTACGGAGTGGCGACGCGCTTCATCGAACTCGCGGGAGAGATAAACACCTCGATGCCGGAGTTTGTTGTCGGACGCGCGATGGATGTTCTCAACGAAGAAGGTAAACCCCTCCGTGGTTCAAAGATTCTAATATTGGGTCTTGCATATAAAGCAAATGTGGACGATGACCGTGAATCACCCTCATACCGGCTTATGGAACTGCTGGAGCATAAGGGAGCGGAAGTGTTTTATAATGACCCGTATGTACCGGTTATTCGTCCGTCACGTGAGTTTCCCCATTATGCAGGGAGAGAATCTGAGGAAATTTCAAATGATTATGACTTGATCCTGATAGCAACGGCACACGATGAGTATAAGGCGTTTGATTTCTCGAAAATTACCGTTCCGATACTGGATACCAGGAATGTGGTTCGTGAAAACGGCGTGAGAGTATTTAAGGCGTAAGATTACAAGGAGATTCGTGAAGAAAATTATATCAGTGGTAGGGGCGCGTCCCAATTTTATGAAAGTTGCCCCGTTACACCGGGCATTTCAACAGTATCCGGATTCGATAGAACACAAGATATGTCATACCGGTCAGCATTATGACGAAAAAATGTCGAAGATTTTTTTCGACGAATTTGAACTGCCGGAACCGCATTTTTATCTCGGGGTTGGCTCCGGTTCGCATGCAGTTCAGACGGCAAACGTTATGATAGAGTTCGAGAAGGTGCTGTTCGCGGAAAAGCCGGATCTTATCATTGTCGTCGGTGATGTGAATTCGACCGTTGCCTGCAGTCTTGTCGCATCGAAACTGCATATCCCGGTAGCACACGTCGAAGCCGGTTTGAGAAGCTTCGACAGGACTATGCCGGAAGAGATCAACAGACTATTAACGGATGCTATATCCGATTACCTGTTTGTTACGGAAAAAAGCGGGATGGAAAATTTAGCCAAAGAAGGTATCGACAAATCAAAAATATTTTTTGTCGGTAATGTGATGATCGATACACTGATACAGCTCTTACCCAAAGCCGATGCATCGAACATTTTATCGACATTGCAGGTGGATAAGGGAGACTACATTCTCGTGACATTGCACCGGCCGAGCAATGTAGACAATGATGATTTCCTGCGCAAACTTACCGATGTCTTTAAGACTATTTCCGGAGAAAAGAAAATTATTTTCCCCGTTCACCCGCGTACACGGGGCAATATGGAACGGATCGGTCTGAACGGACAGCTATCCGAAAATATAATCTTATCGGATCCAATTGGTTATATAGATTTTCTTCATCTCACGAAACATGCCGGACTTATAATTACGGATAGCGGCGGCATACAGGAGGAGAGCACATATCTCGGTGTGCAGTGCATTACCGTCCGCGACAATACCGAAAGACCCGTGACGGTCGACATAGGAACCAATCAACTGATAGGAACCGATCTCGATAAAGTAACGAAAACTGCTCTGGAAATTCTGAACGGGAAAACCAAATCCGGTCGTATACCCGAACTCTGGGACGGAAAAGCCGGTGAACGGATTGCAGCAATCCTGGTCGAACAACTTAATAAGTGAATACATGCATATGAATAAGATCTTAATTACGGGCACGGCAGGTTTTATAGGGTTTCATCTCGTTCGTAAGCTCATTGAGAAAGATTATGAGATTGTCGGACTTGACAATATCAACGACTATTATGATATAAATTTAAAATATAGCCGGCTTTCCGAATCTGGTATACAAAAATCGATCATTCGTGAGGGAGAATTGGTACAGAGCAATAGGTATGACAGATACCGGTTTATCAAATTGGAGCTTGAAAACAAAGAGGGGATGGATGCGTTATTTAAAAATGAAAAATTCGATTATGTCGTTCATCTCGCCGCCCAGGCCGGTGTCAGATACTCGCTCGTTAATCCGCATGCTTATATCAATAGTAACATTACAGGCTTCTTAAATATTCTCGAGGGATGTCGTCATTTCCCGGTGAAGCATATGGTCTTTGCCTCATCGAGTTCGGTGTACGGCGCCAATACGAAAATACCTTTTTCGACCGATCACAATGTCGATCATCCTATTTCGCTCTATGCAGCTACAAAGAAAGCGAATGAGTTAATGGCACATACCTATGCAAGTCTTTACCGTGTACCCGCAACCGGTTTGCGTTTCTTTACCGTGTACGGTCCATGGGGCAGACCCGATATGGCGTTGTTTCTCTTTACGAAAGCGATATCCGAAGGCAAGCCAATCGATGTGTTTAACAACGGAAATATGCAGCGCGATTTCACGTATATTGACGATATAATCGGGGGCATCGAACGACTTATTCCAAATCCGCCTCAATCCAATCCCGAATGGGACGGAGACAGTCCCGATCCGGCGACAAGTTTTGCTCCATATAAAGTATTCAATATAGGTAATAATAGTCCGGTTAAGCTTATGACTTTCATTCAAACGATTGAAAAAGCACTCGGCAAGAAAGCCACGCTGAACATGATGCCGATGCAGCCCGGAGATGTCCCGGCTACATATGCCGACGTGCAGGGACTGGTAGAGGCCGTCGATTTCAAGCCGGATACACCTATCGAACGGGGCATTAAAGAGTTTGTTTCCTGGTATACATCGCATTACGCGTAATAAATAGAATTACTTGCTCGTCCTTCATTTCGACGAATGTGGAAATGACAGGAATATCCCTGAAAACGCCATTTCTTTTGCAATTAATCCTGCGTTTGATTATGTTATATATTAAAAAGTAAGAGAAAGCTAATGCCCACAATACGGAAAGATTCGAAAATATATGTCGCCGGTCATCGCGGGATGGTCGGAGCCGCGGTCGTTGATGAACTGCAGCGAAAGGGATATTCCAATATCATAGTACAAGCAATCGACGAACTGGATTTGCGCGATCAAAAGGCAGTGGACGAATTTGTAAGCAATGAGCGTCCCGACGCCGTTGTCATTGCCGCCGCACTCGTCGGCGGAATTCTTGCCAACGATACCTATCCGTATCAGTTCCTGTATGATAATCTAATGATCGAAGCAAACCTTATCCAGGCATCGCACCGGAATGACGTGCAGTCGCTCGTTTTTCTGGGCAGTTCCTGCATATATCCCAAGCTGGCTCCGCAGCCGATGAAAGAAGAATATCTGCTTACCGGTGAGCTTGAACCGACCAATCAATGGTA
>SLQE01000308.1 GCA_007131635.1 Bacteroidota bacterium
AAATCCGATTCTCCGCCGGGTTCATTTTATCGGTAATCACCATATCGGCTCCGATACGTTGTCTGAATTTTTGTCGGAATTAATCGATTTGCCGTTGAATCATAATAAAATGCGATTGGCCCTGGAACGTGTATTGCTGAAGTACCGGACCGAGGGCTATTCACTTGCGAAGATTCAGGGAACAGATTTTGACGATTCGACGGGCGTATTAACAGTGGATATAAATGAGGGTACACTCGGTGCAATGGTGATAAAAGGAAATCGACAAACCCGTGGTTATGTGATCAGGCGGGAATTTCCGATACGACCGGGAGATGTATTTAAAGTCGATGATGCGATGCGGGGTGTGCGGAATATTAACGGTACGGGATTATTTAATCAGGTACTCATCGGCGTCAGACAGACAGATTCCGAACCGGAATTAATTGTCAATGTCGATGAACGGTATCCCGATCTGATGCGTCTGTCGATGAGAATTGATGAGACGAACCATTTTCAGCCAATGGTTGAATTGCGGAACGAGAATCTTTTCGGACATGGTATACAGGCCGGTTTCAGTATCGGGGGAGGTCTGCAAAACAGAATTTATCAGGTAGATTATATTGTACATCGTCTCTTTAACACGTACGTAACATCGGGCGTTACGGGATTTTATAGATTTGACGACATCCCCGTATATCGGGATGATCCCGAATCATCGAAACGTGATTGGATACGTATAAAAGACGGTGAGTACCGACAGAGAAAATGGGGTGCCAATATTTCGATAGGGACACAATTTGAAAGAGTTGGTAATCTGTCGTATATAATCCGGCTTGAAAACCATAAGATAGAGGAACGGGAAACCGGCACGTTCAATCCCGATACATATACTTTGGTTGCACAACGGATATCAACGATGTTTGATACATTTGATAAATATCCGTATCCGGGTGAAGGTGTGAGCTTTGAAGCGTACTATGAATCTGCACTCTCCTTGTTTGGAAGCGAGGTTTCGTATTCGAAATTTTACATAAATTATGAAAGTTATAATACTTTTTTCAGACGACACACTCTTCGTCCGCGAATAATATTCGGATTTGGCGATGAAACTCTTCCATTGAGTGAAAAATTTTTATTCGGCGGCAAAGATCTATTCTATGGATTACGGGAATATGATAATCGCGGCAGACAGATACTTGTTCTAAGTTTCGAATATCGATTCCTGCTTCCCTTTAAGATCTTTACGGATGCGTATCTGTCGGCAAGATATGACGTGGGATCAGTGTGGACAAAACCCGAGGATATTCGTCTAAAAGATTTCATTCACGGCATAGGTATCGGGCTGGGTTTTGACTCGGGACTCCTCGGTCCGATCGAAATAGCGGTCGGAAGAGCGTATCAAAGCCGCGGCGATATCATCGATCAGACTGTCCCCTCGGGGCCTCTGCAAACCTATTTTAGTATCGGATATCCTCTTCCATAATAAAGATAGTAACTGTGAACAGCAGCTACCCGACAGATAATTGCCGTGTCTCAGGACATCGATAACACTTTTTAAGGGCGTCTTATGTCTAAAAACCAGTACGAACCATACGATGAAATTGCTCCAATTTATGACCACTGGCAGGCAAGTTTCGACAAGCCATACCGAGACATCGTGTGTAAACTCATCAGGAAGGAAATTCGTCGCTATCGGATACAACCAAATACCTTTCTCGACCTTGCCTGTGGTACTGGCGACACAGCCCTGTTTATGGCAGAACTGGGATGGGAAGTAACCGGAGTAGACAGTTCAAAGAAAATGCTCGAATGGGCGGAACAAAAAGCAAAGAGGCAGAAAAAGCAAGTACAATTATTTCAACAGCGTTTACAGGATCTTTCATTGCATGCAACCTATCATATGGCCGGTTCATTCTACGACAGTCTTAATCATATAACTTCAAAACGAACATTACTCAATGCGTTAAAGAGAGTCAGAAATCACCTGTATCCCGGGTCTTTGTTGCTCTTCGATACAAATACGTTAAGTTGTTACAGAGAATTATGGAATACTATGTCCGTCGGGCATGAGGATGATTACACATTGATCATGCAAAATACATTTAATGAATCTACCGGACGCGCGGTATCGAATGTTACAATTTTTACCCGTGAAACGACATCCCTGTATGAAAAGAAAACGGTGAACGTGCAGGAACGTTATTATACGGATGACGAAATGAAGCACGTGTGCACACGGGCAGGATTTGAAGTGCTCAGGCAGGAACCACTCTATTTGTTTAAATTCAATGAGCCCGACCCGTATAAAAACTGGTGGGTGTGCAGGACTGTCTGAAAATACCGATCTGAGGATGGCAGGCTTATGTTGAATTTTTTCTACCGTATAGATTGTTATAAATAATATGCATATACATACAGAATCATTCATAACGGAGGTTGCGATGGCGTTACTAAATAATGAACAGATTACCGAAGGATTAAAAACCCTCGACGGATGGAAACGAAACGACAAGGAAATCGTCAAAGAATTCGAGCTTAAAGATTTCGTTCGCTCGATGGGGTTTGTCAGTTCGGTTGCACTGCTTGCAGAGAAAGCCGACCATCATCCGGATATAGACATCCGGTGGAACAAGGTGACACTTGTCCTTTCTACGCATAGCGAAGGCGGACTGACAGAAAAAGATTTTTCATTAGCACGACAGATCAACGAATTATAAGAGGATCGTAAACCCTCAATCTAAAAACCGGAACAGACTATGTCATCACCGCGATTGGAATCTTTATTGCAATTTCTGGAAAAGGATACAAACGATTCGTTCACAAGGTACGCGATAGCGCTCGAATATATTTCGCTGGGAGATATCGAGCAGGGTATTATGTACCTTGAAGATGTCATACACCGGGATCCCGGGTATGTGGCCGCCTATCAACAGCTTGGAACCGTCTATGCCGATGCCGATCGAAAAGAGGATGCCCTCGATATTTTACGGCGCGGTATCGGGATTGCACGAAAGTCAGGCGATTTACATGCTGCAAGTGAAATGCAGGACGCGATCGATGATATTGAGTAATACCATTTATTTATAAACAATCGAAAAAATATGAAATCAGAAATCGAAAAACAGAGATCAGAAGGCACGGATGTTAAAAAAGCGGATGTCTTAACGATGTTCAGTCAGTCGGGAGCGTTGCTGGAGGGACATTTTTTGTTGACATCCGGGAACCATAGTAATCAGTATTTTCAGTGCGCAAAAGTGCTGCAATATCCGGAATATGCAAAAAAACTCTGCGACATAATAGCGGATCATTTCAGGGATAAAGCTATCGATGTGGTTATCGCACCCGCGATCGGCGGGATTGTTGTCGGACAGGAAGTAGCCCGGCAGCTCGGGGTACGGTCAATATTTACCGAGCGAAAAGAGGGTGCGATGCAGCTCAGGCGCGGTTTCGAGATAAAACCCGGCGAGCGGGTACTAGTGTGTGAAGATGTCGTGACGACGGGTGGTTCCGTGTTCGAGGTTATCGATGTCGTGAAAAAAAATGGCGGCATGTTCATGGGTGTGGGTTTCATAGTCGACCGGAGCGGGGGCAGCGTTCGTTTCCCTGTTGCCAACCCTTCCGATCAGATAGCCTGTTATACGACGGAAGCCGTTAAGTTTACTCCCGACGAGTGTCCGCTTTGTGAAAGCGGATCGACTCCCGTGAAACCGGGAAGCAGGTGAGGAGCAAACGAATGAATTACACACGAAAAAGGCGTGATATTCTCTATAAAGGCGTCGTCTTCGATCTCATTGTCGATTACATCGAATATCCCTCCGGTAACGGATCGGTACGGGAAGTGGCAAAGCATCCCGGCGGAGCAGTCGTTGTACCTGTATTCGATAACGGTGATGTGCTGATGATGAAACAGTACAGATATCCGATCGATGAAATAATATATGAACTACCGGCGGGGAAATTGGATCCGGACGAAGATCCCGAAGATTGCGCACGCCGCGAGCTCGAAGAAGAGACCGGCTACAGAGCGGAACGATTGGAAAAGCTTACCGCTTTTTATACAACACCCGGATTCTGCACCGAAAAACTCCATATATATCTCGCGACAGGATTGAAAAAACTTGAGAGCGGACAGCAGCTCGAGGAGGGAGAAGCATCGATTTCAATTGAAACGATACCGGTCAAAAAAACGCTCGAGATGATCGAATCGCAGGAAATCGTCGACGGCAAAACGATAGTGGGTTTGTTTTTAGCCATAAGACACGTAGAGATAAGGGACAGTCATTAACTGTCCCTTATTATCAATCATCCAATCATTTCATCACCATGCAACCCCTAGCTCCATGCTCCAAGCCCCAAGCCCCGAATCACCCCTTCATCCTCAACCCTTTCTCCTCTTCGGTAAAGATCCATCCTACGATCTTGCCGGGATTTATCTTGTCGAAGTTGTCCCAGTACTGGGAGTTACGCAGATATCGCGAACTGGTATCGTTTTCGGGTATCTCTTTCACGTAATCCATAATGATTTTGAACCGTTTCTGCCACATTTCGAAATTTGAAACTCGCAGATCTACCCACCCGTCTTTTACCCATGCCTCGATATTTTCCTTATTGATCGGTAGCTCATTCTCACCCCGGAAGGGTGGTATCTTGATTTCATTTCCGCGAAGGATTGTTTTTCCGTCGGGCAGGAGAACGGGTAGCCCTATTGATATTATCGCGGTACGCAGGTCTTTATCATCTTTGATCAGTTTCGTTATCTCAGAGCTTAATTTTTTAGCGGATGTTTTAACGACAGATCGCATGCCTCCTGAGACTAAACGTAACAGATGGGCTTCGTAAAGAAGTTTCGACAACCGCGGGGGTCCGAGGATCTCGAACGCAACGCTTTGTGTATTGTGTTTTTTCTCGAGCTCGTTCAGCCGCACCATCGCCTGTTCGAACATATAGCCGGCCCGATAGGTCGGCGGCAGGACCGAATTATCGAGCGAGTTAATTACATCATAGCCGGTATTACCGCCGCGGATTTCATAAATGACTGCATCGGCAATTTCTTCCGGCGTTACAAATTCCATTTGACCGGGAGTGGAAATTGCCTCGAATTCACCGAGAGAAAATGTACCATTCTCACCGGTGTCGATGTAAACATTTTTCAACGTCCCCGGCAAATTTTCACCGTAGGAATCTCCTTTTAATACAAGGTTGCCTTTTAATGCCACGCCTTTTTCCGGGGGACAATCAACGAGCTTAATGGGTTTCCCGCGCTTGCTTATCTCGCCGTAGTCGATTTTTTTCCACGCAATAGCGGCAGTCGGTTTTATCTCTTTAATGATAGCGCTTTCGGGTGTTCTTCCCAGAATGAACAGCAGTAACGTGTGAGCACCGGCCACCGCCGTTTTACCGAGAAGTACCTGGGAGGGACGTTCTTCACTATGCGTGTACGGAATATTGAATCCCATACCGCCGGAACCGCTCGTACCTATCTTCATGTAGATTTTGGTGTTGAATTCCTTGAACGCCCGATATAATATCTGAATATGACGGATCAACTGCGGCATATACAGAGTGCACAGCAGCCGCTCGGATGCTTCGATCAGGGATTCGGGATCTCCGGACTCGCGTGCTTTTGAAATATTCTGTACGACATTACGCGAACTCTGAAAAATATCCTGATAAGCAATAGCCGTAGCGGAATTGATGCAGTCTATCACTATATCGGGTTTGAATTTTTTGAAAAGATGGTAAATTGTTGTCCGGTGATAGAGATCATCCTTCAGGTCGTCTATGGTGTCGCTGATCATACCGAGGCGTTTATTTGAATCTTTGAGAATCTCTTCACGCGGGAGGTCTTTATACTCGTTTCGGACGAAAATATTCCCCCACCAGGGGACAAAGAACGTTTTTCCGGCGTTTGGAAATTCCTTCCGGAGGTCCGCGACAGCCTCCCGGGCTTCATGCTTGTGTAATGATGTAACAATAATTTGTTTCGGTTTTCTAATCATTATCTTTCGAATGACGGATGAACCGACGAGGCCCCATCCGCCGAGAACCAGAACAGTTTTATTTTTTATGTCCATATGGTCATCTCTTTCGGTTGGTTGATATTGGCAGGTACCATATTCAAAGATAAGAAAAAAAAATGAAAATATGAAGTTTTGCAGATTTACAGAAACTTTACGATATTAATAATGGAATATTTTCATATCTTCATAACGTTGACATGCACTATATTATATGTGATTTATGATTTTGAATGATGGCGCGCTGCAGGTGAATGAATCTCCAAAGACCATCAGGGATGTAAGAAATATACTTGCTGATATTACAGAGATACATTACAATGAACAGGGTATCCCGGATTATGATAAAATCCGGCTCAGCCGGGAATATACCGCACTCATTGAATGCGTCCGGCTTCTTCAATTATTTAGTCCGGCACACATAGAATCAGATGATGAAAAAACGGCATTCTGGTTAAATCTGTACAATCTTCTAACCGTCCATGCCATTATACATTTCCAGATAAAACTAACGGTCTGGGAACGTCCTCACTTTTTTTCCTCCTCTGAATATAATATCGGAGGCTACCGATTCAGTTTATTCGATATTATGCATGGCATACTCCGGGGAAATCGCAGACGCTGGCGGTTTTTCCCGCCTCCATTTCGTGCCCACGATCCGCGTATACGTTTTTCATCGGGCTCGCTCGATCCGCGCATTCATTTTACACTGCACGCAGGTTCGCGTTCATGTCCTCAGATCGCGGCATATTCACACGAAAATCTGCATGATGAACTTGATGAGGCCGCCCGGCGTTTTATGAACAGTAATCAATTTGTGTTCAACCCGAATTCGAAAGTATTGACGTGCTCGAAGATATTCAGATGGTACGCCATGGATTTCGGAAAAAATAAAGCGGAGCGACTTATATATCTCGCTCGCTTCATCGATGACAAGGAAATACGGGAAGCATTAATTGAAAACAGTTCAACAGTCTCGATGAAATTCGTTAATTATGACTGGCATCTTAATTCATCCGAATAAGATTTCAAAAGGATTGAAAATAATTATTATCGGATGCCATCCGAGGGAGGAATACTATGCACGTTGCAATGTTCAGTACAAAAGGATACGATAAAACTTTCTTTGAATCCGCGAATGAAAAATACGGCCATGAGATTGCATATCTCGAAGCCCGTCTCACAAAAGATACGACTTCACTTGCGGAAAATTATCAGGCTGTCTGTGTATTTGTCAATGATATACTCGATGCGGAGGTACTCCGTAACCTCTCCGGAAAAAAAATTTCATCCATTGCACTGAGATGTGCGGGTTTCAACAATGTCGATATTAAAGCAGCCGATGAGCTGGGAATAAAGGTGGTGCGGGTGCCGGCATATTCCCCGCACGCGGTTGCCGAGCATACGGTCGGACTGATGCTTGCATTGAACAGAAAAATCCACCGTGCGTATGCACGCGTGCGCGAAGCCAATTTTGCACTTGAAGGATTGCTCGGTTTCGATATGCGCGGTAAGACTGTGGGAATAATCGGGACCGGGAAGATCGGACAGTGTGTCGCGGAACTATTGCACGGGTTCGGCTGTAAGTTGCTCGCCCACGATCCGTATCCGAATGAAAGTTTAAAGGATATGGGTGTTGAGTATGTCAAGCTTTCCGAACTCTTCTCTTCATCCGATATCATTACACTGCATTGCCCGCTTATGCCCGAAACCCATCATATCATTGACGATTCGGCAATTCGTATGATGAAGGAGGGTGTTATGCTTATTAATACAAGCAGAGGCGCACTCGTCGATACACCCGATGTTATAGAAGGATTGAAAGGCGGGAAGATAGGATATCTTGGGCTTGACGTTTATGAGGAGGAAGGGGATTTATTTTTTGAAGATTTATCGGAAAAAGTGATTCAGGACGATGTGTTCTCACGGCTGCTGACCTTTCCGAATGTTATCGTTACGGGACATCAGGCATTCTTCACCGTTGAAGCAATGAAAAGCATAGCGGAAACAACACTTGCGAACATCAGCACGATCGAAAAAGGTGAGCCGTGCGACAACGAAGTGACCGTTGATTTCATCAAATCATAACCGTCAATAATCGCTTCGTTTAAATTTTATATAAGCGAGGAGAAACATAGCCGAACAGGAGATAAGAGAGTATAAAAACGGGGTATAAGAAAATTTGATTATTTCCTCAACCGCCGCCGGTGCAAAAAGAAAGCTTACATTTTCCTGCATCTCCGATAATTGCGGTAGCGCGTAGTAAAGACCGTCAAATATACGGTGGACAATTGCGTTTTCAGTGAGGATCCCGACCAATTCTTTCCGGAGTCGGAGAAAGGGAGAAAAGAGAAAGATGTGGAGATACACGAAAACCAGCACCAGGCCCATATTTTTAAACAGCACGCCGACCAGCGTCGACATCGATTGAATGCACATAAACATAACTATGATCAGACCAAGGGCCGGGAAAACATCGGTATTCCAGATCCCGGTTTTTAAACCGATAATGATAAAGAGCCCGGCCATAAAGTAAAAGAGCGCGATGCCTATTGCGCTGATCGCACCCATATATTTTGATAGCAACAGTTCAAGCCGGGATATCGGTTTCGAGAGGTAGATATCGATGGTTCCCTTTCTAAGTGTTTCGGGAATAATTGATGCGGTTGCAAAGACACCCAGTAACAATATGGCACTCATGGAACCCCCGACCGTTGTCATGAAAATAAATCCGGATGGATCGATACCGTCAATGACGGGGATCTGATTACCGAAAAAACTTATGCCGATAAGTATGCCATTGTCATACAGACCGCGAAGGCCGAATGCGATAACGAGCAAAATTATTGTTCCAAACGCAAGGTAAAAAAGGAGCGTGAGACGTGTAATTGATTCGTATACCGTATTGAGAATAATTGTCAGCGATTTCATGGTGCCGAATCCTCATTCATAAGATCGATGAAAGTATCTTCGAGTGTTCCTTTTCGTTTCGATATGCTTTCTATCGATATGTTCGCTTTACGTAGTTTGTCGATGATATTGTTAATGGTCACCCGGTCGGCGGTTGTAAATGTGAGTACGTTACCTTCCAATCGGAGTGCCGGGTTGTATGATCGGAGGGTGTTGAGGAGATCATCTGAAATAGATCCGTCGAACTTCACTTCGTGTTCATCCGACGTTTTCGTGAACTCGGTTGTGGCGCCGGAACGTATTACTTTCCCCCGCTTCAGGATGGCGACTCGGTCGGATACCAGTTCAACCTCAGATAAAAGATGCGAATTCAAGAAGATCGTTTTCCCGCGGTCCCGCAGGCGTTTCAGAATATCGCGGATCTCTTTTCTGCCTACCGGATCGACACCGTCGGTCGGCTCGTCCAGGAATAAGACGTCGGGATCGTTGATCATCGCCTGTGCCAGTCCGATTCGCTGCAGCATACCTTTTGAATATTTTTTGATACGCACCCCTTTCCATTTTGTCATATTGACAAGATGCAGTAGTTCCTCGCACTTATTCCGGAGCGTATGATTATCCAAACCGGATAACTTCCCAAAATATGTAAGAATTCGCTCTCCGGTCATATGTCTCGGAAATTGATGATTTTCGGGAAGGTACCCAATGCGTGTTTTTAGCTGATAATGTGACACCGGCTTTTCAAGAAGGAAAGCTTCACCCATTGTGGGATACGTAATGCCGAGCAGAATTCTGATAAAAGTTGTCTTTCCAGCACCGTTTGGGCCGAGCAGGCCGAATATCTCCCCCTTTTTAACCTCGAGTGATACATCGTCGAGTGCGCGGACCTCGAGTTTATTAAATATCCCCGACGTAAAAATTTTCGTAATATTACGGGTTTCGATTGGATGCATATGTTATATGTGTGCTATATCGGTCATAATGAATAGAGTATAGATTAACGAAATATTTGGGAAAATGCAATGGATACCGCTTGTTGTTTTTAAATACACAATATGAGACGGTTCATGTTTGATGAAGATAAAGTAAAGAATGCCTGATCCAGGATTATTAACTGGACTATTTATACATACATTGTGATCTTTCGAAAACATCTCAATAGAAGCAAGTATTGGCATGCTGATGGATTAGTCAACAGTACCGCCGATTATTTCAACATCACTATAACCCATTGATACATATGAAGATATCGCGATACTTAGGTTGTGCGCGATTGTGGTTGTAGGGATATTCATCAAGCGGTAATATTGGTCGCTATCCTGGAGTGTCTTATTTATCGTATATAAGTGGTTGATAA
>SLQE01000336.1 GCA_007131635.1 Bacteroidota bacterium
CGTGTTTCCGATATGATATCCATGCAAGTATCAGTCCCAGCATCGATACCGCATACGCAATCGTCATACCGATCACCATTGAAAAGCCCTTATCCATGTTTTTCCTCCCAGCGGACTGACCGCTCTAGATCTTCGAGATATTCTTTTTGTTTCTTTTCATATTCTTCGGAGATCGATCTTAATTTCGGGTCGATAATCCAATGCATAATAAATGTCAACAAACCACCGACACCCAGCATTATGAAACCGATAGGTTGAAGTAACAGACTCCAGAGGACACCGAGCGTGAGAATGATATAACAGAGAGGTGAAATAATCACCGTTATCAAATCTTCCCTCGTCCACTCGTCTGCTTCGCGTGCAGTCCATGTTCGTCGAATAAATGACATCGTACTTTTCCTTTTTTATGTTGTTAGCGGTTATCCGCTATCAGTCCCAAAGGGATGCCTTCGGCATTATTGGTTAATCGTAGAGTATCCGACCATTAACAAATAACCGATAACAGATAACCATTCACCATTAACCAAATCAAAGCAGGCCGCGTTTTTCCGCTTCGCGCCGTACCGGCCCCCACCATCCGAGCGGCCGTGACATAACATAATATTTCACCAGGTGATCCATATTCTCCGGCTTTGTAAGGAATGTTATTGGAAAATAAACCAGTGCACCGAGGAGCATCAACAACCAGAACTGCTGATAATCCTGAAGCTCCGGTAAAACCCCGAAAGCCGGTAGAACCCATACAACGAGCCAGCTGAATGCCAGATTCGCCATCCAGGACGACAGATATCCCCAGGCATTAAAGCGCCACCACAATACCTGTAAAATATTCGGGAGCCATATTCCGGCCGCCATTATCCAGAGGGCAAAGATCAGCCATTCTGTGATCTCCTCCATCATGAGACCATAGACAAACGAACCGAGTAATAAAACTACCGTTGCAAATCTTCCGACCCATACCAACTGTTTCTGTGTGGCTTTCGGATTAATATAGTGATGATATAAATCCCTGGTCGCGTACATTGCACCGAGATTCAGATGCGTTGAGATTGTCGATATATGGATTGCCAGAATTGCGGCGAAGAAAAATCCTATCATCCCGACCGGCAAAAATTCAAACCCCAGTCGAAACCATCCCATCTCGTAGTCCGCCGCACTTTCTATATTCGGATATAATACAAAGAAAGCAAGCGCGGCTACGCCCCACACGGCATTACGCATAAGCACAAACGCCGTTCCCCACCAGATACTGTAACTGGCATCGCGAACCGTTCGTGCGGATTGTATTCTCTGTGCCTCGACATACCAGTCAATGCTCGTTCCCATGCCCAGACCGCCCAGTATTGCAATAAACATCATCGTAAAAAACCATGCCGCGGGAAAATCACCGGTGAACCATCCCGTGAACGCGAAGGGGTTAATTCTCCATACTTCCCCCATTTCCGTAAGCTTTTCGACTATTCCCGTCGGGCCTCCGGCTGCAAAGATTCCCCAAAAAGACACGATAAGTATCACGGCGAAAGCGATAATACTCTGTTGAAAATCCGCCATAACAACCCCCCAATAGCCGGCAGCGAGGACATATATAGAGCAGAGTGATGAAAACAATACCAATCCGACCCATATATCCCATCCGAAAAGATAAGCGCATATTTTTCCCATCGCCATGCCGACCCAGCCCAGGATGAACATATTCATAAATATCTGCCAGCCGGAAATCCATCCCCGCAATAATTCCGCTCCGAGTCCGCCAAATCGGAGAGTGTTCCATTCCGCCTGCGTATACGCAAGCGAACGCCTGAAAATTCTGGTGGAAACGAAGGCACTTATCGCGCACCATGCCGAAAAGAAGGTATACCAGATACCGGCAATTCCGTATTTATACACCACACCGGTAACCCACATCGGGGTATCGGTTGCCGTGTGCGTGGCATATACAGAGGAAGCCGGCAGCCACCAGGGTAATCCGCGGCCGGCAAGGAAGAAATCGGATTCGGAACGTTTGCCTAAACGATAGAACAGTACTCCGGCTCCAACCATCAATACCAGAAAGAGTACTATCCATAACCAATCGAGAAAGTGAAGAGTAACCATATGAGGAATGACAACATTATTGATGATCAGACAAAAAATAATGCATAAAGATTACGGGATTCGTGATTAAAAGTCAATGATTTTATATAAAATATTTTTTAAATCGCATTTGATTCCCTGATAAAATCTATTTATATTCCGGTGGCATATGAGACAAAAGTATCAAAATATTTCCACCCTGATCGTCTGTATAATTTTCACGATGACGGTACTGAGCGGGATCGGAACATTATCAGGAACAGATGTTTACGCCTGGCCCGATCATAACGGTTCGATCTCCGGATCTCAATCTTTGTTCGTCCCGTTGTCCACGACTACATCGGTGAACATCTTTATTTCCTTTCCCTCCCATCCATTCGTTATGCCCGGTTCGGATCATAGTGACGTGTTCACCGGTAATAACCACATCATAACAAAAACCGGATTCTACCGACAATTCGATCTCTGTATA
>SLQE01000055.1 GCA_007131635.1 Bacteroidota bacterium
ACTCCGGGTCCGGATACCTTGAGTTCCAGGTCGTGAACCAGGTCGCCGTCGCCTCCCGGTACGTCGTTATATGCAAGGACAAAAATCAGGCGTTCAACATTCGGCGGTACGGCGAATGGAATAAACTTGTCATCATATCCCAGTCCCCAACTATACTTTACCGTGCCTTTTACCCATTTCAGTGTTTCCGATTCATTCCCCGATTTTAGGCCGGCAGCGTTAAATGCATTCAGTAATCCGTATCCCGCACTCGTATTTGCATATCCCGCTCTGGGATTGTCTCCGCCGGCTTTGATCGGAATAGTGGTACCGATCAGTCTGGCTTTGAATGCCTGACTGCTTAAATTGTTCCATGTTTCCAGCATTAATGCAGCCGTACCGGTCACGTGAGGCGCGGCCATGCTCGTTCCTTCGGAGCGCCGATATGCACTGTCTTCCGGCCACAAATTATTTTCGGTGTTCCCATCGGGATTCAGTGAAACTACTCCATACTTTCGATAGCCGTAATCACCGTTTGTCTGTCCGCCCGGTGCAACAAGTTCCGGTTTCAATCGTCCGACGGAAGGGCCGCCGCTGCTGAACACAGAAATTCCTCCGATTTCTCTGTTTTCCCGATCATCATCGGTAAGATAACGAACCGATCCCACGGCAATAACATTTTTGCCCGTACCGGGCCGTGAAATGTTCGACCCTGCGATGCCGTTATTCCCGGCAGATTTGATAACGATATGATCATCATCGGCAACATAGCGATCAAAATCCTCCTCGGAGCTCCGGTATGTATTTATGAAATTAGGCAATCCCCATGAATGATTCGATAAGCGGATATTGTTATTTTTGAATCTTTGAAATGCACCGGCATAGAAATCCGACCCTCCCAAATTAACTGAGTAGAGCATCGCTCCGGGTGCAATGCCCTGCGCGCCATACGTTCCGGAGAGAGTACCCGTCCCGGAATTTCTTGCTGCGATAATACCCGCGACATGGGTACCGTGGGTTTCAGTGCCGGTGTCCGAACCGGGAAGAAATGTTACGTTCCCGAAATCGGGATGACCGGCATCGGGATTGGTATCTATCAAACCGATTCTCACTCCGGATCCTGTGCGGACAGGCCAGATTGATTCGGCACTTGACATTATTCGGCTATCCTGAGGGAAGAATTTTTTGTGTAACTCCGACTCTGCGAGATCCTGCTCAACAGTCGGGATTTCAAAAAACTCAATAGAACGCACCCACCATTGTTCGGCAAGTTCTTCTGCTTGTTCAGGGCGGATGTTTACAAGATATTTTTGCAGTGTCTCGTCAAACTGTCGAACTTCGATCTGGGCAATAGAAAAATATTCACGATACTCTTTTCGATCGGTATCTATGGGCGTAATCAGTGCCGACGGAATCCGTTCAAACTCAATTCGGATCTTTTCACCGGGTGAATAATAACCAAGCCACCGTAATTGCGGTAACCCTGTCAGTTCTTTATAGATTTCCACGGGGAATGCAACAATGAATGTCGAGTGACCTATCCAGTGTCCTTTGAATAATCCCCGTACTCTCATCTGAGAAAGAGTTATATAATCCCCGAGGGATGGCATCTCTCTTAATTGCATGTATGCGATGGCGAAATCATCCGGGTCTGCTTTTTCTATAAGTTCCGTCAACTGTTGATCCACTCCCGGATCGGGCACAAATCTCCGGCCGTCGATCTTTATTTCGTGAATATCGCGCGGAGGTTCGGGACGCGCATCCGGATCGAGATTGAATTCCGTTGCAAATCTTTCCAGAAATTCAGCCGCTTCCTCGGGAAGCGCAGCATTTAAATTTTTCAGAAGTTGTGTCATTTGACGTTGATTATAGATATCTGCAGGGATTAATTCAGGGCCTTGTTCCTCCACTGTCACCCTGTCGTTTCCCGATACCGGAAGCATGATGATTACCCACAGAAGAATCATCAAACTCTTTGATAGTATGAAGTTTAAATATTTTACCCGATCGGGAAAACCGTTTGCATTGCCTGGATTGCGATATTTGTTCTTCATAGAAAATCCTCCTTTGCACTCTTGCGATGTAAGCATCTACTTATCTTTATATACGCGATTTTCGGGGTAATCAGCTCATGATTTTTCAAAATATTATTGTTATTATTATCCGGTTTTAGTATTATCTATATGTAGCGCTTTGAGGACATACCTGAACAATGGATTCTTTCGACAAACATACCGTGACCTCGCTGCTTCACGCTGCACGGGACGGAGACGGGCGGGCATTCGACCGTTTATACGTGAAGGTATATGACGAATTGCATCGGCTTGCCCGGAACATACGGTCGCGTGGCGCAGGAAATACGCTGAACACCACCGCGCTTGTTCACGAAGCATATATCAAATTAATACCGAGTCAGGATCATGACTGGCAGGATAAAACGCATTTTCTCCGCGTTGCCGCCCGTGCTATGCGGCAGATCATCGTGAATACGGCGCGGCAAAGACACGCCTACAAACGCGGCGCAGGTGAAATGAATTTTACGTTCAACGATGAAT
>SLQE01000366.1 GCA_007131635.1 Bacteroidota bacterium
ATGTTTGGGTGATTGGATGATTGGATGGTTTAAGTCGGGGGCAGAGGTCAGGGGTCGGAGGTCAGACATCAGAGGTCAGAGATCAGCCTCTCACAGACTGACTTCCGATATCTGACCTCTGACCTCTGACTTCTGATCTCTTAAATAGGATCGTGGTTTAGACACGAGACCCCCCCGATCTTCGGGCAACACTCGATCTCAATCACCCAATCAAACAATCATCCAATCATTCAATCACCAATTAGCTCGACAGACAATAAACAATACTCAATAATCAATAATAAATAAAATGATTGAAGTAAAAAACCTATACAAAACTTTTTCTACGATCAATGCGGTGAACGGTGTGTCGTTCAAAGTGGAACCGGGCAAAGTGTTCGGACTCCTCGGGCCGAACGGTGCCGGTAAGACAACGACAATCAGAATGATCCTGAATATCATCAAACCCGATACCGGGGAGATCTATTTTGACGGGAACCCCTTTGACCGTATGATACAGAACAATATCGGATATTTGCCGGAAGAGAGGGGGCTGTATCGGAAAAATAAACTCATCCATACCATTCTATACTTCGCGGGATTAAAAGGGATCTCATCACGCGAAGCCAGAAAAAGAGCGCTCGTCTGGCTGGAGCGTTTCAATCTGACGGACTACACGAACAATAAAGTTGAAGAACTCTCAAAAGGAAACCAGCAGAAAGTCCAGTTTATTATTTCTGTGCTGCATAATCCGAAATACATAATTCTCGATGAACCTTTCAGCGGACTCGATCCGGTCAATCAAATACTGCTGAAAGATATTATCGGTGAGCTGCGAAAAGAAGGTAAAATTTTAATTTTTTCCACCCATCAAATGGAACAGGCGGAAAAGATGTGCGACGACGTATGCATTATCAATAGAGGGCGGGTTGTCTTATACGGTAAACTGAGCGAGGAAAAAAAGAAGTTCGGCATCAATACCGTATTGATTGAGTATGAGGGCGATGGTTCTATACTTGAACGGATGGGTGGCGTTAAACGATCTGCCGTGTATAGTAATTATGCCGAGCTTGAGATAGACAGTGACGTAAAACCGCGTGCAATAATACACGAAGCAAGTAAATATCTCGATATCAGGAAATTTGAGGTAATGGAACCGACCCTGAATGCGATCTTTCTGAATCTCGTGGGAGCGTCGGTTGAAGAGATCGAAAGGAAAGACCGGGAAACACAGGTTCAGGAGGTGACGGGATGAATAAAACCTTTGTTGTTGCGAAGTGGGAATACCTTGAGAGAGTGAAGAGTAAAATGTTTATTGCTTCGCTTTTTATTTTTCCGGTTGTTATGATCGCGTTTCTGGTATTACCGACCCTTCTCGCGACCCGCGCCGAAGATACACAAAAAATAATAGGTCTGGTTGATCCGCAGGATCTAATTACTCCGGTTCTCATGAAAAAAATAGAGGAACGGTTTTCGCTCAAGGATGACCGCCCGATGTATATTATCAGAAAAATCGAAGAACCGACGGCAGACACCGAAACGTTACGTATGATCGCTAACTCGCTTGTCTTTGCCGAAGACATAGAAGGATATATCTATATTCCGCCGGATATTTTTGAAACGAATCAACCTGAGTATTATTCAACCAATGTCGGCAATATACAGGATCAGGGGCGTTTTACCTCTATTATACGGGATATCCTTACCGAATTCAGATTGGAAGAGCGGGGCGTCGATCCGAATATCGTCAATGAAGTGGTAAAACCGGTGAATTTGCGCACAGTGCGTATTTCTCCCACCGGCGATGAACGTGAATCGGACTTTCTTACAATATTTTTGAGCACGTATATTTTTCTGATGGTCATGATGATGTTAATTGCCACGTCGGGTCAAATTCTCATAAGAAGTGTGGTGGAGGAAAAAACCAACCGTATCATCGAAGTGCTTGCGTCATCGTGTTCGCCGACCGATTTAATGGCAGGGAAAATAATCGGGTTGAGTGCGCTCGGTTTAACACAAATTGGTTTATACGCACTCATGGGTCTGGCGGCTGTTTCCTATTTCGGTTTTGAAGGTATCTTGTTCGAGAACGTCTGGCTGCTCCTTCCGTATTTTGTACTTGGTTATTTATTTTATGCTGCAATATTTGTCGTCATAGGTTCACCGCTGTCGTCTGAACAGGAAGCTCAGCAGATCGCGGGCTGGGTTGTACTTATTTTATTGCTGCCGATGATCTTTGCCGTTGTCGCGATTGAAAATCCGGGTATGCCGATTGTGAGGATATTGAGTTTTATTCCATTTTTCACGCCGTCTTTTATGGCACTGCGTATCCCGATAGCGATGCCGTCGACGTTTGATATAGTTGTCACTATGGGTATATTGATCCTATCGACAATTTTTATGATGTGGATAGCGGGAAAGATATTTCGGGTCGCAATCCTTTCGTACGGGAAACGTCCTTCGTTCGGTGAAATATGGCAGTGGATTAAGGCCGGTTGATTTTTTCTTCCCGCCGGGGTTATTTTATATTGGATTTATCGTTGCAAATGTGCTTCGCTTTCGCTATATTTAAAGCAACTTTTTATTATTACCTTAAACCGCAGTATATTTGACTAATGACATTCGAAGAAGCTTTCGTTTATATCCTCGCTGCCGGAGCAATAGTATCTGCCTTACTGGTCATAACGAGAAGAAATCCGATTAACAGCGTCATTTACCTGGTATTAAACTTTTTCTTTCTTGCCGCGCTTTACCTCACATTAAAAGCACAATTTATCGCGATCATACAGATCCTTGTGTATGCCGGGGCTATTATGGTTCTTTTCATGTTTGTGATCATGCTGTTGAATCTCGGAGATGAGAAGCAACTCAGAGATCGTGTAACCTGGAAACAGATGGTTGCTATCGGTCTATCGCTGGCATTTGTTATGCAGGTGATTTATATCGTCGGATTCGGTGAAACCGATGGCATGGATGCGATATCAGCGAAAGCTGCCGAGATCGGAACCGTTGAGTATATCGGCAAGGAACTGTTCAGTCACTATGTACTACCAATCGAAGCAATTTCAGTGCTGATTGTGTTGGCGGTTGTCGGTGCAATCGTTCTTGCAAAGCGCAAACTGGATTAAAATAATATGGTGTCCCTTAATTTCTATCTTTCGCTCAGTGCAATGTTGTTCACTATCGGCGTTGTCGGTGTACTTACCCGCCGAAATGCGATCATCGTGTTTATGTCAATTGAATTGATGCTCAATTCCGTGAACCTTACGCTTGTTGCATTTTCTTCGTTCCTGGGGGACGCAACCGGACAAATGCTCGTCTTTTTCGTTATTACCATTGCCGCAGCGGAAGCCGCTATCGGCCTTGCAATTATTATCGCGTTGTTCCGTAACAAACAAACTGTTAATATCGACGAAATTAATCTATTAAAGTGGTAATTTAATATCGTTATGTACAATCTTATTGGACTTGTAGTTCTCCTGCCGCTCATCGGCGCAGCTGTCAACGGGTTGGTCGGCTGGAGAATTAAAAATGAAAAAGTAATCGGTATCGTCGGCAGCGCGACGGTAGGATTTTCTTTTGTTCTTTCCGTGCTGATTTTCATCGAGATGCTCGGCCGTGATGTATTGAACAGGGCGGAGGTCATCGACTATTTCCGATGGATCGGCGCCGGCGGACTTGAGACGTCATTTGCTTATCAGGTCGACCAGCTATCGATACTTATGACACTGGTTGTCACGGGTGTCGGTTTCCTCATCCACGTTTACTCGATCGGCTATATGCATGGCGATCCGGGTTTCTGGAGATATTTTTCATACCTCAATCTTTTCATTTTTGCGATGCTCAACCTGGTCCTTGCCGATAATTTTCTTCTGCTATTTCTCGGCTGGGAGGGAGTCGGTCTATGCTCATACCTTTTAATCGGTTTCTGGTATGAGAAAAAGTTTACCGGTGACGCGGCAAAGAAGGCATTTGTGGTCAACAGGATAGGTGACTTCGGATTTCTCATAGGGTTATTTTTAATATTTGTTACCTTCGGAACACTGAAGTTCGAACCCTTATTTTTACAGGCATCGGTCATGAGCGTGGGCGAACCGGTGCTTTTCTGGATAACATTGATGCTTTTTATCGGTGCTGTCGGGAAATCGGCGCAGATACCGTTGTTTGTCTGGCTTCCCGATGCGATGGCAGGTCCGACACCGGTCAGCGCACTCATTCATGCCGCGACGATGGTCACCGCGGGTGTGTATATGGTCGCACGCTCGGCAACCCTCTATGCACTTGCTCCTCTGACGCTCGAGATAGTAGCGGTAATCGGACTGCTTACCGCGGTCCTGGCGGCAACAATCGCGCTTACCCAAAACGATATCAAGAAAGTACTGGCATATTCTACCGTCAGTCAGCTCGGGTATATGTTCCTTGCGCTTGGCGTCGGTGCATTCTGGGTCGGAATCTTCCACGTGTATACTCACGCCTTCTTTAAAGCACTGCTGTTCCTCGGCTCGGGTGCCGTTATTCATGCTATGCATCACGAACAGGATATTCAGAAGATGGGTGGTTTGCGGAAGTATATGCCGAAAACCTATATCACCTTTCTCATCGGTGCGATTGCTATCTCGGGTATTCCTCCGCTGGCTGGATTTTTCAGCAAGGATGAAATTCTCGCCTATGTCTGGCACGACGGTTCGGTCCTTCTCTGGGTCTTCGCTGCTATCACTGCCGGACTTACCGCTTTTTATATGTTTCGTCTCGTCACCTTGACGTTCTGGGGGGATCCGCGTTTTAAAGAACACGGCGAGCACGCCAAACATCCGCACGAAGCGCCTGCAACGATGACCGTGCCGTTAATTATACTTGCCGTACTTTCTATCATAGGCGGCTGGGTCGGTATCCCGAAAGCCCTCGGCGGCGGCCTTGCAATCAAACAGTTCCTTGCACCTGTATTCGAACGCGCCGATAGAATTATGGCTTTACCCGAACACGGCGTGCACGCGGTAGATTATGTACTGATTTTACTCTCGGTAGCAATAGCGGCAGCCGGTATTTATGTGGCCCGCTTGTGGTATCTTAAGAAACCCGAAATACCCGGGGGACTCGCGAAAAAATACAGCGGGGTGTACAAAGTTCTCAGCAACAAGTATTACGTAGATGAATTGTATGACGCTGCCATCGTTAATCCGACCGTGAAAGGATCGCGAAAGCTGTTATGGCGCGGCATCGATGTCGGTATTATAGATGGCATCGTAAACGGACTCGCGAAACTTGTGGAGATTGTTTCGAAATACGGACGACTCGTTCAGGTGGGAGTGGTGCAGGGCTATGCCGTTGCATTTGTATTCGGTATCGTGTTTATAATTTTCTGGTTGCTATTCAGGTAATTTAATTCTCGATGATATGTTCGAAAATAATCTTTTAACATATATAATTTTTTCGCCGCTTGTAGGCGCATTATTGCTGTTATTTATTGAAAGAAATAAACACAACGCAATCCGGTGGGTGGCGCTGGTTACAAGCTTCGTGACGTTTATCCTTGCGGTTGTATTGTTTTTGCGGTTCGATGCCGGCGAAGCGGGATTTCAATTTCTTATTCAGACCGGATGGATCGAAGCAATCGATGTCGGATACAGGGTCGGTGTCGACGGTATCTCGCTCTTATTGGTATTATTGACCGCGTTCATTATGCCGATCTCCATACTCGCCTCGTGGTCTTCCATAAAGCATCGCGTGAAAGAATATTTTGTTTTTCTTTTGCTGCTCGAGGTCGGTATGATCGGGGTCTTCCTCGCCCTCGATTTATTCCTGTTCTATATTTTCTGGGAAGCGATGCTGATTCCGATGTATTTTATTATCGGTGTGTGGGGCGGTAAAGACCGCATTTATGCCGCGGTGAAATTTTTCCTCTTTACGATGGTCGGCAGCTTGCTAATGCTTGTTGCGATTATCTGGATCGGTGTCCATGCATCGAATACCGTCGGTAATTTCACGACGAATTTGCTTGTTTTATACGAGATATCGCCGACGATTCCGCTTGCTTTACAATCATGGATGTTCCTCGCATTCGCGTTGAGTTTTTTGATCAAAGTGCCTTTGTTCCCGCTTCACACATGGCTTCCCGATGCACACGTTGAAGCGCCGACGGCGGGCAGTGTCATCCTTGCCGGCGTCTTATTGAAGATGGGTACGTATGGTTTATTGCGGTTCTGTCTGCCGCTGTTTCCGGCGGCAACGTATGAATACATGTCGCTTATCTCCGTGCTTGCGGTAATCGGCATTATATACGGTGCACTCGTCGCGATGGTTCAAACCGACGTCAAGAAATTGATCGCGTACTCGTCGGTCAGCCACCTCGGTTTCATTGTGCTCGGTATCTTTGCTCTTACCGAGGAAGCAGTGCAGGGAAGTATTATTCATATGGTTAATCATGGCTTGAGCACCGGGGCGCTGTTTCTCCTCGTCGGTATGATCTACGAACGACGTCATAGCAGGATGATCGTTGACTACGGCGGGGTGGCAAAAGTGATGCCGGTATTTGCCGCATTCCTTCTTTTAATGTCTTTATCGTCGATCGGTTTACCCGGATTGAACGGATTTGTCGGTGAGTTTTTAATCCTGCTCGGTGCATTCCAGTCGCAGGCCCTCGATTCTTACTGGTATGCAATATTTGCCGCCAGCGGCGTCATTCTCGCCGCTGTGTATATGCTCTGGATGTATCAGAGAGTCATGCTGGGTGATCTTGACAAACCCGAAAATCAAAAATTAACGGATATCGGCGGCAGGGAACTTGCGACATTGATACCTATTGCAATCTTCGTCGTCTGGATAGGTGTATACCCATCCACATTTCTGGATAAAACGGAAGCATCGGGTAAGCAGCTGCTTGAACAGGTTGAACGGGGAAGAACGATGTACCGTGCAGCCGAAAAGGATACGGAAGAAGATACGCTTGTAGAGAACAGAATTGATAAAATTATGGGTGAAAAGAACTAGAACAAAAAAAATAAATTGTAGCACATACACATATTTGATTATTATCGTGATAACAAATGGACTTCAATCCGACTGATCTTTTACATATTCTACCGATTATCATCGTCACGGTTACGGCGCTGGCAATTTTAATTTTAGAGATTACTATTAAGCGTGCAGAACCGGTTGTGTTTGCTTTTAGTCTGATAGGATTAATAGCCGCGGGAGTCTCCGCGATATCCTTATATCCCCAGTCCGGAACCGCCTTTAACGAAATGGTGAGCATCGGCGGATTTGCAAGCTTCTTTCATGTTGCATTTATTGTTGTGACAATACTAACATTTCTCATTTCCCGCCAGTACATCGAAAGAATGGGTATCTACCACAGTGAATATTATGCGATAATTCTGTTCTCGCTCGTGGGAATGATGCTCATTGCCTCGTCGCTCGATCTGCTTATGTTATTTATCGGTATTGAGTTGATGTCCTTAAGTTTTTATATACTTGCCGGATTTATGCGTACGCGGCTTACTTCAAACGAATCTGCTCTCAAGTATTTTTTACTGGGAGCATTTGCGACCGGATTTCTTGTCTATGGTATCGCTCTGGTGTACGGTGCCTCAGGTACAACAAATCTCGCCTCCATTGCGGAACAGATAGATCAGTTGTTCACCAGTACACTGTTCTGGATGGGTGTTGCGATGCTGACCATGGGTTTCTCGTTTAAGATTGCAGCCGTACCGTTCCATATGTGGGCGCCCGATGTGTACGAGGGTGCACCGACGACGGTTACCGCGTTTATGTCTACTGCCGGGAAGGCCGCTGCTTTCGCCGGTTTCCTGATTGTTGTTATGTTTTCGTTTGCCGGGGGAACTGAAAAATTACAGGATCTCTTCGCCATACTCGCGGTTGCATCAATGGTCGTCGGAAATGTTATCGCGATATCGCAGCATAATCTGAAACGAATGCTCGCGTACTCGAGCATCGCACACGCCGGATATATGCTCATCGGTTTTGCCGCCGCCAGCGAACTCGGTATGAGCGGCGTTATGTTCTATATCGTAGCGTACGGATTTATGAATATCGGTGCGTTCGGTGTCCTCTCGATGACGGAATACGGTGAGAATAAGAATCTGACATTCGATGAATTCAAAGGTCTCGCGACACGGAAACCGTTCGTTGCGGCATTGATGGCAATATTTATGTTCTCACTGTCGGGTATACCGCCGTTTGCAGGATTCTTCGGCAAGTATTATATATTCCTGGCTGCTATCCAGGAAGGATATACCTGGCTTGCGATCGTGGGTGTTCTTGCAAGTGTCATCGGAGTGTACTATTATATCCGTGTAATAATCTATATGTATTTCTACGACGGAGACGTTACCCTTGAAGCCGAACCGTCATATATCGGTATGACTGCGCTGGTTCTTGCGGCATTTGCCGTTCTGCAGATGGGTATTTTCCCTTCAACTGTTTTACGATTAACAGTGGGATTGTTTTAAACTATGCAAAAAGTTGCTTCGGCAATGGAGATGCGGGGATGTGATGAAGAAGCGATCAGGGGTTATCAGATCCCCGGTATCGTGTTGATGGAGAATGCCGCACGGGGAACAGCGGACGTCATGCGGGGAATCATTCCCGGGCTTCATGATAAACATATACTTATCGTCTGCGGCAAAGGGAATAACGGCGGTGACGGATTCGCCCTTGCCCGGCACCTTCTTGAGCGTGGTAGCGCGGTTACCGTCGCCTCTCTCTCTCCGGTTTCTCATCTCAAAGGCGATGCCAGGATAAATGCCGATATTATACAGAAAATGACCCGGTCCGATTCCTCGGGCAGATTATCATATATTAAATCCATCACACGCGAACATCTTGAACAGCTACCTCATGCCGAGGTTATTGTCGATGCACTACTCGGCACGGGCTTCAAAGGTAAACTCCGACCAAAAATTGCGTCCATCGTAGCATGGATGAACGAACAACAGGCTATTCGTGTTGCTCTCGATATCCCGTCCGGGATCGATGCCGATACCGGTTTTTGCGAGAGTATAACCGTGCAGGCGGATTACACGTGTACAATGGGACTGGTAAAAACCGGTTTGTTGTTCTCGAAGGGTCGTGAGGTTTCAGGGAAAGTGTTCTGTATCGATATCCAGATACCCCCCGAGGTATACCGGCGCTCGAAAATTTCAAATTACCTTGTTCGTGAATCCGATGTTCGAAAGGTGATACCGAAACGATCACCCGATGCCCACAAATATCAGGTAGGTAAGGTTTTTATCCTCGCCGGCTCGATGGGTCTAACCGGTGCCGCAGCTCTTGCGTCGCAAAGTGCGCTGCGTTGCGGAGCGGGAGCGGTAGTGCTTGGCGTGCCGGAAAGTCTTAATCTTATGATGGAAAAGAAACTGACAGAAGTGATGACACTTCCTCTTCCGGACAACGGTGCGGGGGTAGTACACATCTCAGCTTTGGATTCGATCAGAAAACAATGCGAGTGGGCGGATATAATCGCAGCCGGACCCGGATTAGGTCGGTCGGAGGACGTAAAAAATATTATTATTCATATACTGAAAGATATCGAAAAACCCCTCATTCTTGATGCCGATGCGCTCAACGTCCTTGCCGGTAATGATTTTCTTTTTGAAAAACGGAAATCTCCGGTGATTATTACACCCCATACCGGCGAATTTTCTCGTCTCTCGGGTATCGACCTGAAAGAAATACAAATTGAACGTCTTCGTGTCGCCAGGCAATATGCGCGAAAGAGCAAAGTGACGTTATTATTGAAAGGCGGGCCTTCAATTGTTGCATCAAAAGACCATAAGCTTTATATTAACAGTTCCGGAAATCCGGGTATGGCGACTGCAGGCGCCGGAGATGTTCTTACGGGAATTATTGCCGGGTTGCGGGCGCAAGGCTTATCGGACGAAGCTGCAGCATATTGCGGAGCGTATATCCATGGTGCGGCAGGAGATCTGGCAAGAGAAAAATACGGTGAACTTGCAATGGTTGCAGGTGACATTCAAGAAGCGTTGTTGAAGGTTTTTAAGGGGATATCAGGTTGAGGGAAAAAAGTAAGGGGTTTTGGGTTTATGTAGCGCCGGCGATATTTTATGGGATGCTCATTATTATCGCAACCGGTACACCGGGTGATCGTGTACCGTCGATA
>SLQE01000412.1 GCA_007131635.1 Bacteroidota bacterium
AACAATATCGATTATTGGCGCCTTCGAACGTCATTCAACCCCAATGCAACGGATGGTCACGATGGCCGGTGGAGGTGGCTTTTTTATGACATCGATTTTGCATTCGGACTAATGAGGCCAATAGATTTTGATATGCTTGATTGGATAACCCAAGAAATCAATTTCCAGGGTGTAATATGGCCCAATCTAATGTTCAGAAACATTATTGAGAATCATTCATTTCGAGATCTTTTCATCAATCGTATGGCAGACCAATTGAATACAGCATTTAATCCCGAACATGCTATTGATGTATTAAACCGTGCGGCTGCTCTGATTGAACCGGAAATGCGTGAATACATTAATCGATGGAATTATCCCGAACGATTTTCACATTGGAATATCTATATACAGCAAATCAGAGATTTTATGAATCAGCGGCCTGATATACTCAGGCAGAATATCATTAATCATTTTAATCTTTCTTCCACTACTGAGCTAACAATAGCTACAGCCCATCAAGTACAGCCTAATATCCAGGTCAATTCAATCACTATTTCTCCTGATACCCCCGGTATATCCGAAACACCTTTTCCATGGACAGGCACCTATTTTTCCGGAGTTCCGGTCACCCTTCACGCCGATTCCTATGAAAGTCTTGAATTTTCACACTGGCTTGTAAATGATACCCGCCTCTTTGAGGATACAATTACCTTTGACCCGGATACCGTGGATACAGCGACGGCATATTTTGAAGAGCGTACGCTTGCCGATATTGATCCTTATCCGGTTTCCTCAGGTACCTATTATTTTGACCAGTGGGACAGTGATGCTGATCCCGGCACCTCCCCCCCTCACATGGCCTTTGTATTTATGGACCAGGGGGATCCGGGCCTGGATGCACGCGTGGCAGGGATGACCTTCGGGGCCTACAACCTGAACTCACGCACACGCATCGAAGGGCTGGGCGATGAGGGGTTTGCTTTTATCAATACGGCCAACCCCGATGGCAATCCCGGCTATCCGGGAACGCGCCTGGGCGGGGCGGTTCTGGCCCTGGATACACGTGGAGTGGATGGAGTGAAGGTGGGTTTTGAGGCGGGTACGGTACGTCCCAATTCGCGGGTGTACCACCTTCGCCTGCAGTATCGCCTGGGCAGTGAGGGGCCGTTTGGCGATGTACCCGATGGGCAGGGCAATCCGGTGGAGTACCTGCGCAGCGAGCTGGAGCGGCACAGCGAGTTCATTGGCCCGGTGGCCCTGCCCGAGGAGGCCATTGGCCAGCCCCGGGTGGAGCTTCTCTGGCGCTACTATCATAACGGGGAGCAGCTCGATGAGCAGAGCGGGCAGCGCACGATGATCAACCTCTCATCGATCCATGTGGGTCAGCCGCAGGACCCGATGCAACCGCCCCCGCACATTCTCACCAATAATCCCTATGAGTTCTCCGGCTGGCCGGGGGATTCCCCGGCTGGCAGCGCACCGCCCTCGATGGGTTTTGTCTATATGAACCGCTATGATCCGGGCCTGGATGCTAGTGTTCTTGGCTTCACATCCGGAGCCTTTAACCTGGACTCGCGCACACGTGTGGAGGGCCTGGGCCAGGACGGGTTTGCCTTTATCAACACGGCCAACCTTGCGGGCAATCCCGGCTATCCCGGGCGAAGGCTGGGCGGGGCTGTGTTGAACCTGAACACCGAGGGGCAGGGCTCGGTGACGGTGCAGTGGACCGGGGGCACCGTAGAGCCCAACTCGAGGATCTATAACCTTCGCCTGCAGTACCGCACAGGGGCGGATGAGCCCTTCCGGGATGTGCTGGATTCGGGCGGGCAGCCGGTGGAATATGAGCGTTTTGAGGTGGGCAGCCATCGCCGCACCCTTGGCCCGGTTGTCCTGCCCGGGGATGCCGACGATCAGCCCTGGGTGCAGCTGCTCTGGCGCTATTACTATACGGGAGAGCGCGAGGATGAGGAGAGCGGTCAGAGGTCGATGCTTCATATTGCCAGCATCCGGGTACATTCCTATGCGCTGCTGGGCGGGGAGCCGGGCATGCCTGCCGAGTTTCGCCTGTATCAGAATTATCCCAACCCGTTTTATCCGCAAAGCACGATTCGTTTTGATTTGCCACGGGATCAGCAGGTGCGCATTGAGCTGTACACGATTACCGGGCGCCGTGTGGCCACACTGGAAGACCGCACGCTGCGGGCGGGCCGCCACAGCGTTCAGGTGGATGCCTCGGGGCTGGCCAGCGGGGTGTACCTATACCGGCTCATCAGCGAAGAGTTCTCCGATACCGGAAAACTCAGTGTGATTAAGTAGGTGCATTAACGAATACGAAAAAACATGGTATGTTTATTCGATGCTATGTAACGGTTTACCACTTATCTGTTCTTCGATGACGGCCTGTATGCTGAGTACGCACAAACATACCATGTTTCCTTTGTCACGATACCCACGCCCCAAACATGGTATGTTTATTGGATGTCATGCATTGGTTCATCCCCTTATCTGTTCTTCGATGTTGAGCCTTATGC
>SLQE01000465.1 GCA_007131635.1 Bacteroidota bacterium
CTCTGTATGTTGCACGTTACGCATAAAAAATTTTCACTTACAATTGATTCAGATGTTACCATAGGTCATAATGCAGTATTGCATGGCTGTACCATAAGGGATACGGTATTACTCGGGATGGGAGCCATTATACTGGACGGAGCTGTTATCGGTCGGAATACTTTGGTTGCGGCAGGTGCAGTTGTACGTGAGGGCACAAAGATTCCCGAAGGAGTATTGGTCGCGGGTGTACCGGCACGGGTTGTGCGGGAACTGGATGCCGGTGAAATTGCAGGCATCGAACAATCGGCAAATAACTATGTGCATTATGTAAACACGTACAAGGAACGGAAATAGGCAGAACTATTTATGAGAATAAAATTCTGGGGTGTCCGCGGCTCGATTCCGACTCCGGGGAAAAATACTGTTCGCTATGGTGGAAATACCCCCTGTATTGAGGTCCGACCGGATAAGGAGACACTATTGATACTTGATGCGGGAACGGGCCTATCGATCCTCGGTGACGAGCTCATGCAATTAAAGCAGCGGATCGAAGCGCATATACTCCTATCGCATACGCACTGGGACCATATCCAGGGTTTACCGTTCTTTTACCCCGCGATGGATGAGCGAAATACGTTTACAATTACCGGTAGCAACTATAAAGATGTTTCTTTACAGTCGATATTGTCAAACCAGATGCAGGCGGCGTACTTTCCGCTTCAGTTTGATGAATTGAAAGCAAACATTCACTTCCGTTCGATTCAGGAAGAATCGTTTTCAATAGGACCGGCAACAATTGAGTCGATGTACGTAAATCATCCCGGACACGCACTCGGATTCAGAATAACCTGCAACGGGAAATCCTTAGTGTATATAAGCGATAATGAACCATTTAAACCGGAACACAGCGATTCCGTTCTGAATAAGGTAGAAAAGTCGGTTGTCGATTTGTACAAACGACAGGAGGGTGATCCAAATTCGCGTATAGTCAGATTTGCCGGGGGGGCTGATATATTCATTCACGATGCGACATTTACCCCCGGTGAATACGAACACAAAAAAATGTGGGGACATGCCGATTATCTTTTTGCCGTACGTATGGCAGTCGAGGCGCGTATAAAAAAACTTGTGTTATTTCATCACTCGAGGCATCATTCCGATAATGATATTGACAGGATCCTCGAAAAATGTCGGCAAGAGTTGCAGAATCATTCATATCAGCCGGAATGCATAGCTGCCGCTGAGGGATTGGAACTGTCTCTGTAATGGCAGCGCTTGACATTACCATAATCGGTGGTTATATTAAACGCAATGAAAGCCATGCACTATATCATGGAACCATATTCTCCCCCGTTCAGGCCATCTTTTTTATTTGCCAATGGGGGTTTTTATTTCAATGTCATTGACAGCCGGAGACAAACGTGCACGTGAAGTTTACCAGAAACGATATAAAACGGATTGGGGATGTCCTCGGGGTTGAAGCAAAACATCGGGGAAACGTGTATCGATTTGAAGTTGAAAACGCTGAGCATAAACGGAAACTCAGCCTGGAAATTTACCCCGACATCCCGATCGGTCATCAAACGGGAAACCTGATTTCAGTGTATACCCATACCGCTCATTTACAATTACATTTTTGTTCCGGATATGTTGTCAGCAGTGAACTCGGAGAGGTAACATTTGTCGGGGAACAGAGCGGGCGGTTGTGCGGTCTGATTATTGAGCGAGAAGGCGGATGTTCTCTCTATGCAAATGTCGATCGGTCGTTATTAACCGGGGATTTTACAAAACTCGGACCCGAGGTAATGCTCTCGGGAATAGCGCTATCGCTCACCGAGGACGTGCTCTCAGGTGAAGATCAAAAAAAATGAGTTTCCATGTAACTGTCGATGTCTACAGCGATCATGATTTGGGAAACCATTTGCTCGATGAAACCAAACGGATTGCCGAATATGTTTTATATAAAGAAGGAAAAAATGCTGTTGTAAGCATTGTGTTTGTCGGAGATGAAAAAATACTGGATTTGAACAAATGTTATTTACATCATAATTATGTAACGGATGTCATCGGTTTTCCGTTGGAAAAGCAGGATGAAGGTATCGAGGGGGAAGTCTATATCGATATCGAGCAGGCGGCGCGACAGGCACCTGAATACGGTGTGTCATTGAAGAATGAAGTATCCCGTCTGGTTATTCATGGTATCCTGCATCTGCTTGGGTACGACGATGCAACACCGGATAAAAAATCTGTTATGAGTGATAAAGAAGATCGGTATTTGAAGGAATTACAGATTTCATAATTTTTTAAGGTATATTTCATGCAGGAAAAAATAGTTGAAATAATTGTTTACATTATTAAAGAAATGCGTGCGAACAAAGAGCTCGGTGAAATCAATTTGAATGAATTAGCTGAGTATGGCTATACCGAGACAGAGATCAGCACGGCTTTAAGCTGGGTCATCGATAAAATATCTATTGGCGAGAGTGTCTTTCGCGCAGAGGATACGGATGCAAGATTCTCACACCGTATTTTTCATGAAGCAGAAAAAATGGTCATTGATTCGGAATCACAGGGATATATGCTTCTTCTTCGCGAAATTGGCTTATTGACTGATCTGGACATGGAGCTTATTATCGAACGCGTGATGTTATCCGGGTTTCAAAAGGCAGATCTTAGGAATATTAAAACGATCATAGCCACCGTGATGTTCGATCGTGATGGCGGGAATACACCGGGCAGCAGGTTTATGCTCACATCCCACGATACGATTCATTAACCGTGAAAAATAAACCTTCGTCCTGAAAATGGCTTACCATCACAAATAAAATTATACCGAAACTTTTTTAAGAATTATGGCAGCAAAAACAAAATCACTTATCATAGTTGAATCCCCGTCTAAAGCTAAAACTATAAATAAATACCTCGGAAAAGATTATATTGTCGAAGCATCCTTCGGACATATCAAAAACCTCCCAAAAAGTAAAATTGGCGTCGACGTTGAAAACAATTACAGCCCCACCTATGTGACCATTAAAGGGAAAGGCGAAGTATTAAAGAAGCTCAAAGAGAAGGCGAAAAAGGTCTCAGATATTTATCTCGCGACCGATCCCGACCGTGAAGGGGAAGCTATTGCATGGCATGTCGCGGAGGAACTGCAACCGGTGAATGATAACATTTATCGTGTCCTTTTTCACGAGATCACCCGATCGGGTATCCGGGAGGCGATGAATAATAAAAGAAAAATAGACGATAAGTTGGTCTATTCACAACAAGCCCGCCGCATCATGGATAGACTTGTCGGTTATCAGATAAGCCCATTCGTATGGAAAACTCTTTATTACGGGCTTTCAGCAGGGCGGGTCCAAACCGTCGCGCTTCGTCTCATTTGTGAACGTACGGAGGAGATCGAACGGTTTGTTCCCGTGGAATATTGGTCGATCATCGGACAATTCAAAACCGATACGTCAAAAGACTTCTTTGCCAAGCTGGTTAAGATCGACGGAAAATCCAAACAGATCGGTTCCGAAGAAAATGCAAAGAGTATTGTTCGCGAGATCAAAAAGCAGTCATATGCAATAACCCATGTTCAGAAAAAGGATATCAGGCGCAATCCGGCACCGCCATTTATAACCAGTACCCTGCAGCAGGAAGCAGCATCGCGTTTAAGGTTTTCAACAAAGAAAACCATGACGCTTGCCCAGCGGTTATACGAGGGGGTCGATCTCGGAGATGAGGGAAGTGTCGGTCTTATCACCTATATGCGCACCGACAGCGTTCGGTTGAGTGACGAAGCAGTTGCAGCGGCACGCGACTATATTTATTCGAATTACGGGAAAGAGTATCTGCCGAAAGAACCGCGCAGATTTAAAAAAGCGAAGACCTCACAGGATGCGCACGAAGCCATACGTCCGACAATGCTCGAACATGAACCGAAGAAAATTAAAAAATATCTTGAAAAAGATCTTTACCTGTTATATGAACTTATCTGGAATCGTTTTATCGCGACACAAATGCAGGCGGCCGTATATGAACAGCTGAATGTCGAAATCGAGGGAGGGAAATTTACTTTCCGTGCGAGCGGCTCGGTGATCAAATTCCGCGGGTTTCTGCAGATCTACGACGATGTTGGTTCCAACGGTCAGGATGATAAAGAGAAGGATCCCACATCACCGATCCCCGCGAATTTATACGTGGGTCAGGAAGTTAACTTGCTGGATATACTCCCCAAGCAACATTTTACAAAGCCACCCCCGCTATTTAACGAAGCAAGTCTGGTTCGTGAGCTCGAATCGTTGGGTATCGGTCGGCCGAGCACCTATTCATTGATAATTTCCACAATACTGGAACGCAAGTATGTGGAGTTAAAAGATCGACAGATACATCCGACCGATCTGGGGAGACAGGTGAATAAACTGTTGATCGAACACTTCCCGGATATATTTAACGTCAAGTTCACAGCTGCAATGGAGGACGAACTCGACACCATAGCGTCGGGGAAACAATCCTACAAAAAAGTTCTTGATGATTTCTATTATCCCTTTACAGAGTCGCTTGAAATGGTAAGTAAGAAGACCACCGAAATTAAAAAAGCGTTGCAGGAAGAAACCGGCGAGGAATGTGACGACTGCGGCCGGCCGATGATCATCAAGTGGGGGAGAAACGGAAGGTTCATGGCGTGTTCCGGTTATCCGGAGTGTAAAAATACAAAACCACTCGCGCATGAACGTGAACACCTGAAACAAGTCGTGAGTAACACTGCGTGTGAAGTCTGCGGAAGTGAGATGGTTGTAAAAGGAGGGCCTTTTGGAGCATTCCTCGGATGTTCAAAATATCCGGAGTGTAAGAATACGAAACCGATTACACTCGGTATTGCCTGTCCCAAATGCAGAGAAGGTGAAATCCTGGAAAGAAGGACCAAGCGGAAACGGGTCTTCTATGGTTGTAGTAAATATCCCAAGTGTGATTTTGCATCCTGGGATAAGCCCGTTATGCAAGCCTGTCCCTCGTGTGACAATGCATACATTGTTGAAAAATACTCACAAAAAAAAGGGCAGTTTTTAAAATGCCCCGAATGCAAAAACGAATTTGATCCGGATGAAATAAACATTGCCAGGCAAGCTTCCGGATAGAGACGTCTGAGAAGTGGTAATGATGAAAAACCTGATAGATCAATTTATTGGATCGCTGAGCGGTGAACGAAACCTTTCCGTTCATACCATTGCCGCATACCGTGCGGATCTCATGCAATTATACTCGTTTTTGAGAAATCATTTTGAAACGGACAAGGTATATCCGACACGCATCGATACACTCACATTGCGACTGTTCCTCGGAGAACTCGCCGATGCAAACAGTCGTCCCAGGAGTATCGCCCGTAAAACAACCGTTATTCGATCTTTTTTCAGGTATGTATTAAAAAAGGGTGAGATCGAGGATAATCCCGCGCGGACATTGGCGACGCCAAAGATACCACGAGATCTTCCGCAGGTTATCGACGAAAAAGATATGGTGGAAATTATACAGAGTATCCGACACGAGGGGAAACATGCGATTCGGGATAAGGCAATAATGGAGTTATTTTACAGCACCGGTATTCGTTTGTCCGAGTTAACGAGGTTGAAAAAAGAATCGATTAACTGGGATGATATGACCATACGGGTAACGGGGAAAGGTGACCGCGAGAGAATAATTCCTTTCGGAAAGCCGGCAAAAAATGCGTTGAAAACCTATCTGCAAAGTACAGGAGATAACTCCCCGTTTGTATTCGTCAATGTACGTGGGCAAGCTCTCTCCGGACGTACTGTGCAGAGGATCGTAAAAAAATACATCGGCCTGGTATCTGAGGTGAGGAAACAAAGCCCGCACGTAATCAGACATTCATTTGCAACGCATCTGCTTGATCGTGGTGCCGATTTGAGGGCAGTACAGGAACTTCTCGGTCATCGTCATTTATCGACAACACAAATTTATACCCACGTCAGCGTAGACCGCCTGAGAAATATATATCAGGATAAACATCCGCGGGCATAAACCTGATGTGCTTATTCATGGAAGGAGACACACTATGCATATACAAATAACAGCAAGGCATTTTAAAATTCATGATTCAATTCGTGAGCACATAACCAATGAATTAGAAAAGTTGGAGAAATTCTTTGACGGCATCATCGGTTGTGAAGTCGTTCTCTTTTTTGAGCGTCCGCAGAACAGCCGGAAACATTGTGAGATGACCATGAAAGTCAGAGGAGAAAAATTATTTGCGGCCGCCGACTCGGACGACTTCCTGAAGTCGGTCGATATGTCAGTGGAAAAACTGGAACGACAGTTGAAAAAATATAAAGATAAACTTCGGGAGAAGGATAAAAAAATGGTTCGCGAAGTAAACGAAAAACCATAGCAACTATGATCGCGAAAACCCGATGACTTCAAAAGAACAGCAAATACAAAAAGACCATATTACGGTTGGATATCTCTTCAATGCCAATAGGGAAAGATTTAAATTAAAATCTTTATCCGGTGAGGAAGTGGGATTCGAAAATCAGATCCGGGATAAAAACATTCACCGCCCCGGACTCGCATTGGCAGGGTACGTAGAATTGTTTACGTATAATCGTGTTCAGGTAGTCGGCAATACCGAAATACGATACCTCAATCATCTTCCGCGCGAGAAGCGCTCGCAGGCATACTCAACCCTTATGAAGTTCGATATTCCGTGTATTGTCATAACGAATAATAACCAAATCGATAATGAATTACTTGATCTATCGATAAAAAATAATGTACCCGTATTTCAAACACCCCTCGCGACGACAAAATTTGTGTATTTCATCAGCGATTTTCTCGATGATCAGTTTGCACCGCAGACGGTCATACACGGTTCATTTGTCGATGTGTACGGTATCGGAGTATTATTAACGGGAAGATCGGGAATAGGAAAAAGTGAAATTGCGCTTGACCTTGTCGAAAGAGGTCATCGTTTGGTTGCTGACGATGTGGTTGTCGTTACCCGTAAGGGAGAAGGAATTTTGATGGGAGCGGGAACAGACCTCGTCAAGCACTTTATGGAAATCCGGGGACTTGGATTGATTGATGTCCGCAGTATATTCGGCATACGCTCAATTCGTTACCAAAAAAGGGTCGAAGTAGTCGTGGAATTCGAGGATTGGGATAAGAATAATGAGTATACCAGAACCGGGCTGGACGAACTCAAGGTACCGATTCTTGAAGTAGAAATTCCAAAAATAAAGTTGCCGATTTATCCCGGGAAAAATGTGACTGTGATTACCGAAGTAATCGCGTTGAATTATCTGCTGAAACATTATGGTTATGATGCGGCCAAAGAATTTCAGGGCCGCCTCGAAAAAGCAATCACCGAGAAATCGAAAATGAAAAATCGTGTCATCGATTATTTTGAGCACGATTTTGAATAGGCTTACTCCCGACCACAATCCGGGATAGATGCGATCCGATATTCGGGATAAGAGCAGTAACCATACTGTCAGCGAACGATTAAGGCATAATATTTGCTTATTGATTACTTGTGTTGAGATACCCCGGTTTGTCTTGAGCAGGATGCGAAAGTCGCGTAAATATGCAAAATGGTCGGGAATTAGCTTGACAAAGTTTATGCTTTTTGTTACCTTTCCATATTGCTTTTTGTAATTCAGGTACAGATATCAAAACAAAGGGGGGGGGTAAATCAGGATAATATTCACTAAATAGACCGGAAATATGAAAAAGAAGTACAAACTGTTCTACTATTCAGATGACACCGGTACACTCAAAGAAATTTCCGGGTTTCGAATAAAGGGTATATCCCTATTCATTGGTTCATTACTATTTGCAATTTCTACAATCCTCCTCACTAATCATATCTACTATAATTACCTTGACTTAGGTTATCGACAAGCAGCATTTCTTCAAACAGAGAATAAAATCTTACGGGAACAAGTAAGATCATTTGAAGGAAAATTAAACCAGATCGAACTCACTCTTGAGGAATTTGCTTCGCGAGATACCGAATTACGGTTAAGAGTAGATTTACCCGTAATTGATGAGGATACGCGAATGGTGGGAATTGGCGGTGCAACCAACGATTTCGGAATCGCGGCCGGAAATTCACGCGATCTTTTAAACCGGACTCATCGCTGGCTCGATAGGCTTGAACGGGAACTGCAGATACAGCGTGATTCGTTCGCTGATATAGAGAAAAAATATGAGTTCAATAATGATTTTTTCCGTCATTTACCAGCCATTAAACCGGTAGACGGACGCTATAACCCGAATGGGTTCGGGCGACGACGACATCCGGTCCTGGGACATAACCACGTACACGGGGGTCTCGATATTGCATGCGATGTCGGCACGCCAGTGTATGCGACAGCAGACGGTGTCATTGAATTGGCCGGTAGGTCAAGCGGCGGATACGGAAGAATGATTGTTATCAACCACGGTTATGGTTATAAGACACTCTATGCCCATCTTTCATCAACGATCAACGTCAAACGCGGTGACCGGGTGAAACGAGGGGATGTAATAGCATTAAGCGGACGGTCAGGGCTTGTTACCGGACCGCACCTCCATTATGAAGTTATCCATAACGGCATAAAACAAAACCCCGTTGATTATTTCTTCGATGATATTGACTACCATGAGGCTATGAGGGAATTTACCGCGGTTTTGCAGGAAAGAAAATAAACGTTTTATTACCTTTGATGAGAGTCTAAATCCTCAATCCCGACCACTGATTTTTTTGTCTAATCAGTGGTTTTTTTTTATGTTAGAAAGATGTATATTACCACAAAATCGAAAAAATGACTTTAAAAAATTGATTATTAAGGAGGGATGTGAATGATCTGGACAATGGAGTTAGCATCATATCTGGAAGAAGCTCCGTGGCCTGCAACGAAAGATGAGCTCATAGATTATGCAATACGGACAGGTGCACCGGTAGAAGTAATAGAGAATCTTCAAGAACTTGAAGATTCTGAAGAACCGTATGAAAGCATTGAAGAAATCTGGCCTGATTATCCGACAGACGAAGATTTCTTCTTTGAAGATGATTCAGACCTCTAAAGCTATAACCGTCAATGATCGCGGGTTTTACAGCGGTACGATAGCAGGGGATCAAAGATAAGGGTAGCTCGAACACATGCAGCATCACAATTCTACCGGTGGCTATGACTGCCGGGGTACGTATATAAACTGCGGAGAGATGGTAACGACCCCATATACCATCTCCCGCTTGTTTGTTACTGTTATTACATTGCTTTTTATGCTTGGTAATTCGGTAACGGCCGGGGATATTTACGTCTACGCCGAGGATGAATTTATTATCCGTAACGTTCAATTTACCGGAAATACTACCTTCTCCGATACCCGTCTCCTCGATGTTATCGAAACCGAACGTTCTCCCTCCCGTTTTATGAACTGGTTGCATACCAGAGTAAGCAGCAGACTCGGAAGGCCAGCCAATTACTTCGATGTTTTTCAGGTGGGGGAAGACATGAATCGGTTAAAAAACTACTACGAGGGAAATGGTTTTTTTAACATCTCGGTCGATACTTCACTTACCATCTCGTTCGATAACCGCAGGGTTCGCCTTGTCTTTTCTATACAGGAAGGGGAAAGATGGATAGTTCAAAATATCGAGTATGCAGGCCTTGCAGAGATAGATTCGTTGGTCTTACAGGAGATTTACGAAAAACCGGAAATCGAGGCCGGTACTCCCTACCAGATTGAGCTTGTCGAACAGGAGTATCAACGGATCCTGAATATATTATATAACAACGGCTATGCGAAAGCGGCAATAACGGATGTACAGGTACAATATTCTCTTCGTGAACCGGAAGCTTTCGTTGTCATGATATTTGAACCCGGCAATCGGTTTTCATTCGGTGATATTCAGATACATTTCGAAGAGGATCGGGGTTACAGAATACATCCCGGTATCATTTACAGGATGCTCGAATATGATGCCGGACAAATATATAGTCTTGCGGGCAGAACGAGAAGTGAACGGAATTTAAACCGTCTCGGCATATTTGAATCGGCAAAAATCGATATCCGTATTCCATCTTCAGACGATACGTCCCGCGTCGTACCGAGCACGGTAAATGTACGACCGCGTGCAAAACATGAGATAACACCAGAGATTCTCGTCAACGATGAAAATAATGCGTTCAATATCGGTATCGGGATAGGATATTCAAATAGAAATTTCCTCGGCGGTGCGCGAACTCTCACATTAAGAAACAGATCCCGCATCCAGTCCGTTCAGGAATTACAACTCGTCCGTGTTCTCAATGAAAACGGATGGAGAGATCCATCCCTGCTCGGTGCAATCGATATCGGTGTTGAGGTGATTCAGCCATATATTTTTACAACGAGAACAAGCGGCCGTTGGGGTGTGTCATATATGCTCGAAAAACATCCCTATGTTCAGTATACGCTCCTGAGAAACCGTATCGGGATCAACCACCAATTTGCCACTACAACCTATGGCATTTTAGAATGGACACTCGAACGTATTTCACCCCGGGCACTTGATGATAGAATATCTCCCGATGAAATCGATCAGCAATTGCCGAGGGACCGCCGTTTCGAAGAACCGCAATTAAACTCGATTATTGCGTTTACTCTGCAACGGGATCGTACCAACGATGTCTTTTCGCCGACGCAGGGGTTCTTTCATTCGGGAACCATTGAGGAAGGTGGTTTACTTCCGGTACTTATTTCGTACCTTGGCGATCACTTACCGTATTCACAATATGTGAAAACGACACTTACCGGTCGGTGGTATTTCCCGATGGATACACGGCACAATCATGTGATTGGTTTAAAATTGAAAGGCGGATATGCAACACTGTACGCGAAAGGTAACGATACTCCTGTCCCGCTTCACCGTCGTTTCTTCGGGGGCGGAAGCGGAAGTGTCCGTGGCTGGAAAAGCCGCCAGCTCGGACCGGTGGATGACCGTAACCGTCCAATCGGCGGTATGGCAACTATAGAAGGTAATATTGAGTCACGGATCAACATATTGCGTAACCTCGGAGAGGTCCCGATCGACTTCAGAAAATTATGGCTGGTGCTCTTCCTCGATTTTGGTAACGTCTGGGAACACGGTTCGGACGTCCGGTTCGAAGAAATCGCTCTAGCCACCGGATTCGGGATACGGTATAACACCCTCATCGGGCCCATACGGATTGACTTCGGTTTCAAATTATATGATCCGGATCAACAGGCAAACCGACAATGGTTATTTAACAGACCCTTTTTTAAGGATATGGCATTTCATTTTGGAATCGGACACGCATTTTAATGGGCTGGAATTTGGTCATAGGACAGAAACGGGTAAAAAAGATACTCCGGAGATCTTTTATAGCCGATAAAATATCGCACGCCTATCTTTTTCACGGACCCGAGGGCACGGGCAAAGATGCGGCTGCAATCGAATTTGCAAAAGTATTGAATTGTGAGCAGCCCGATCACGGCGAGGCCTGCAATACGTGTACACACTGTCATCGAATTGTATCGCTGCAACATCCAAATCTGAAAATCATTATCCGGATGCCGGTCGGAAAGAATGAAAAAGAAGGGGACGATCCGTTTCAGAAGCTCGAACCAAAAATGATTGCCGAATACCGGCAGGCTATGGCCGAAAAAGCGTCAAATCCATACTATCGGATCAATCTTTCAGATGCGAATAAGATAAAAATTAACTCGATCCGGGATATTCGCAGAACTATCAATCTCGCGCGCGCGGAGCGGGGGAAAAAAGTTATCATTATCTCGGAAGCGGATACCATGAACGATAGTTCGGCAAATTCACTCCTCAAGACACTCGAGGAACCCGCACCCAATACGGTGATTATAGTAACAACTTCGCATCACGATGCATTACTGCCTACGATTATATCGCGATGCCAGATGGTGCGTTTCGAGTTATTGCGTGAGGAGGAAATTAAAAACGGTATACTTGAAATGAACGAATCCATCGATGAGCAACAGGCAATCCTTATAGCAAAAATGGCAAACGGGAGCTTTCACCGTGCGCAGGAGTTGGTCGGAACAGACCTGGTTGCTCAACGGGAACAAATGATAGATGTATTGCGGAATATTCTTGTGCGCTCACCCTCGATGTGGATGAGAGAGATCGAGGAATTTCTCGGACCGAAAGATCGATATGCCGTTGTCAGGTCGTTAATGTTGCTGAATCTGTGGGTGCGCGATGCACTGGTCTTGCAGCACAACAACCGAGAGGGGATCATTAATCTCGATCAACAGGAATCAATCGCTAAATTCATCGACCATTTTAATAAAGCAGACCTCACAGCGGTTGTCAGGTCAATAGAGCGTGCAATTGCTCTTGTGGGAAAAAATATCTACCTTTCACTTGTTCTTATAAATCTTGCTTTTGAATTACGACAAGCCATCCTCAGACAATAAATGAACCGGATGGCGATATGTTCAAATTCGAAATCTGAATACCGACTCACTGTCGTGTCGGGATTTCTTTTCCTGTGCGATCAATAAAAGGGGTATCATTGGAATCAATGCAATATAAAAGAATATTGGTAACGGCTGCATTACCGTATGCGAACGGGCATCTTCATCTTGGCCACCTCGCAGGCGCATATCTGCCTGCAGATATATATGTGCGCTTCCAAAGATTGAAACGAAGAGATATCGTGTTCTTTTGCGGGTCAGATGAACATGGTGTACCGATTACCATTACGGCCGAGAAAGAGAAAGTCACTCCGAAAGCAGTTGTCGATCGCTATCACGAGGCAAACAAGCATGCTTTTGATCGCTTCGGTATGAGCTTTGATAATTATTCGCGGACTTCCCTGGCACTCCATCACGAGACGGCTAAGGAATTCTTCCTCGATTTTTATAACAAGGGGATCCTTAAAGAAAAAACAGAGAAACAGCTTTTTTGTGAACACGATGGGATGTTTCTTGCAGACCGGTATGTTGAAGGGACATGTCCAAACTGTAAAGACCCCGGTGCGCGCGGCGACCAATGTGAACATTGCGGAAACTGGCTCAATCAGGAAGACCTGATCGAACCAAAATGTAAAATTTGCGGAAATATCCCCGTTGTGCGTGAAACAAAACATTGGTATTTTCCCCTCGGCGATTTTCAGCAGGAGCTTGAACACTATGTCGATCAGCGAAATGAACGCGATGGATGGAAAGAGAATGTGCTTCAATACTGCAGGAGCTGGTTCAAAGAGGGACTCCAGGATCGGGCAGTGACGAGGGATCTGACGTGGGGTGTCCCGGTACCGCTGGAGGGATATCCGAAAAAAGTCCTGTATGTCTGGTTTGATGCGGTGCTCGGTTATATCTCCTCAGCAAAAGAATGGGCTTTGCAGAAGGGTGATCCCGATGCATGGAAACCCTACTGGCAAAAAGATGATACGAAGTATGTTGCTTTTATAGGGAAAGATAACATTGTATTTCACTGTATTGTGTTTCCCGCGATGCTTATGGCAAAGGGGGGCTACTTATTGCCGGAGAATGTACCTGCAAATGAATTCCTGAATTTCGAGGGACAAAAATTTTCCAAAAGCCGGGGATGGGGAATTGACCTGAAAGATTTCCTTGATGAATTTCCCAATGCGGACTCGCTCCGGTATGCGATTGCAGTCAATCTGCCGGAATACCATGACAGCGATTTTTATCTGAAAGATTTTCAGGCGCGGAATAATAACGAGCTTGCGTCAATCCTCGGCAATTTTGTTAACAGGACAATGACCTTTGTCAAAAATAATTTCAATAATGCAGTACCGCCGCAGGGTACGTTGGACGATATTGATCAGGCTCAGTTGGAATACCTGAGGAAAGCACCTGCCGAGATCGGGGAGTGCTTTGAGCGGTACAGATTCCGAGACGGTTTGCTCTCCGTTATGAATGTTGCCCGGGCCGCGAATAAATATTTTAATGATACGGCGCCATGGAAAACCCTGAAAGAAAATCCGGATCGTTGCCGGACGACCATAAACATTTGTATGCAAACGGTTTGTTCGCTTGCGATTCTTATCGAACCAATTCTTCCGAATACCGCACAAAAAATCCGGACCATGCTTCGCCTGACATCACAACATACTACGGCCTGGGATGAGGCAGGATTACCCGCTCTTTCCGATGGTCACGAATTGGGCGAGAGCGAACTATTATTCAATCGTATCGAAGATAAGCAGATCGAACGGTTGCTCGATCGGTTGAGTGACGACTCACGGAAAGCCGATGTACCACGGTCCATGGATGCCGCACCCCTGAAACAGACGATCGATATCGAAGATTTTATGAAAGTGGATCTTCGAACTGCGAAGGTTATAGAATGTGAAAAAGTTAAAAAATCGAAAAAATTACTCAAGGTATCCATCGATCTGGGATTCGAAAAGCGAACAGTTGTGGCCGGCATTGCGGAACAATATCAGCCCGAGGATTTACTCGGGAAAACTGTCATCATCGTTGCAAATCTGAAGCCTGCCAGATTAATGGGTGTTGAGTCGAACGGAATGGTATTGGCTGCAATCGGGGAGAATGGTAACCCCGTTCTGCTTATGCCGGCTTCCGATGTCTCTCCCGGAAGCACGGTCCGGTGAATTTATCGAAACAAAAAAATGTTTACGTAGTATGAGAACCATACAATCGATAACCTTTTTTGCACTCATACTATTGATCCCGTCGCTTTTTAGCTGTGATCACGGCCTTGATCCCGAAGCCGAGTCTTCCCTCCCCGGAATTGACGGGACGGTGACTGTTGTTGATGACTGGACTTCGGATAGCGCTATACGGGGGATCTATGTTGTAGTCTTTAAAAGTATTCCGCAAGACTCGGCAGATGCTGTCAATCAGTTCTTTAGCGGTGCTATCAAGTTCGTGGAGTTAACCCCGCCTCATGAAAGCGTATACTCTTATTCGTTTGATCTTGATCCGGGGACATACCAACTTGTTGCCTGTATCGGTGTGCGGGGCGATCTGTTTTTCAACGTAGCGAACTGGGTGCTTACTGGTATTTACACGGTGACAAACAACCCCTTTGACCCGTCCCCGGTAACCATATCCGAATCAGAGAGAATTACAAATATCGATATGATGGCATCGGTAAGATACACGCTTCCGTTACCTTTTTAATAATTCGAAAGGATAGTTAGGTGCGTAGGTATACGTTTACATATGTTTGTGCGGCAATCATCATACAGATTTTTCTGTTGCCCGCATACGTCGTTGCGCAAGGCACTATCAGCGGTACCGTGATCGACGGGGAGACGCGACAACCGCTTCCGGGTGCAAACGTGTATCTGCAGGGGACGGTGATCGGCTCCGTAACCGACACGGATGGATTTTTTCGCATAATAAACGTTCCTGATGAACGTATGACACTCGTTGTTACCATGATCGGCTACGGAAAGTTTACACAAACCGATATTCGGGTCCCAGCCGGCGAAACCCGGACATTTACCATTCAACTCCAACCTACTGTTATCGAGACGGCTCCTGTTGTCATTACCGCAACGAAGACCGAACGGTCGCTTCGTGACATCCCAACGAGTGTTTCCGTTATGCAGGCAATGGAAATTGAGCGACGGAATATTTTCTCTATTGACGAAGCATTACGGACCATTCCGGGAGTGCATTTTAATCTCTCACAGATAAATATCCGCGGTTCAAGCGGATATAGTCATGGCGCAGGCAGCAGGGTGTTGCTGCTCGTCGACGGAACACCGATACTGTCGGGAGATTCGGGTGAAATCACCTGGGAACTTATACCGGTTGACCAGATTGAACGGGTCGAGGTCGTGAAAGGTGCAGGTTCTACACTGTATGGCTCAAGTGCCCTCGGGGGAGTGGTGAATATCATCACGAAAGAATTGCCTGACCGGTCTGCAACTGCAGTCCGTTTACAGGGCGGGTTTTATGACAAACCGTATTATTCACAATGGCGCTGGAGTGAAAGATCGCGGTTCAAGCATAGTCTTCACCTTTCGCATGGCATAAGGATCGGAGCCCTGCAGGTGGCCGGATCGCTCGGTACGTTATACGACGACAGTTACCGGATGAACGATTCACGCCGGAGAATAATGGGCTATCTGAAAAGTAAATACACGCTCTCGCCATATCAATCCCTTACGCTATCGGGTTTTTTCATAGATCAGACACGTCATAATTTTTTATACTGGAAATCTTTTGATAACGCACTCGAACCATTCGAGGAACAGGTGGGCGAGGAAGTCGAATCGCTTCGTATACAATCGAATATTCAGTATCGTCATGTATTCGGCAGCGAATCGTTTCTCACGGCAAGGATATCATGGTATCACTCGGATTGGAGGGATAATATAGGTGTCACGGGGAATGCGAGCCGGTCGAATGTGTACGGATCCGAGGTTCAGTTTAATCACGCAATGTCGGGATCTCACTTTTTAGTGTCAGGTATCGACGTGTCGTACCAGACTGTTGATTCCGATATATTCGGGGTGCGTAATGGTTATGTGATTGCAGCATACATACAGGACGAGTGGAGTGTTGTGCCCCCGTTGCGGCTAACGGGAGGTATACGATTCGATGTAACACGATTGGATACAATCGATACCTTTACGAATATCAGCCCGCGGGCCGGTGTTGTGTATTCCGTATTACCGGGACTCTCGTTAAGAGCATCGGTCGGTGCGGGCTTTCGGGCACCTGCCGCGGCCGAAGCGTTTGCAACGACTGCCGCTTCCGGTCTGATTGTTCAGCCGAACCCCGACCTGGGTGCTGAACGGAGCTGGTCTTACGAGGGGGGTGCAAACATCAATGTAACAGACTGGATGAACATCGATGCGGCTGTTTTTCATAACGAGTTCTCAGATATGATTGAACCGGTGATCACATCGATTGAACCGACCGGTGAGATAAAGGCACAATTTAAAAATGTTGTCAAAGCGCGGGTCCGCGGGTTTGAAGCAGGTCTTACGGTATCATTATTCGACCGCACACTTTTACCCCGGGTTGCGTATACATTTATTGATGGTCGCGATATGAATCTTGACGAACCGTTGAAATACCGGCATAAGCACATGGTCGTGACCGGGCTGTTGGCGAGATATAAAACAGCCTGGATTGAAATCGATTACCGATATCACAGCAAAGTCGAAAATATCGATGATGAGCTTGCATTCATTATCGATAAACCCGATAATCAGGTACCCGTTCATGTTGTCGATATATCGACGGGAATCGGAATAAACATCGGCGGTATTCCGCTTAACTTTTCACTCAGCGCAAAAAATGTGTTGCAATACCACTACGTTGAGTTTGTAGCGAATATACAACCGATCCGTCAGTATGTTGCATCATTGCAAGTAGTACTCTAATTGAGAGATAAAAACATGTATATAGATACACACGTACATTTATACGACAAACAATTCGATGATGACAGAGATGCAGTTATACGTCGTGCCGTAGAAAAGGGTGTTCACGCTTTCATTGTCCCCGGGATAGATATTGAGACCAGTAAACAAGCGATTGCTCTCAGTGAAAAATACGATGAAGTATTTGCTGCAGTCGGGATACATCCGCACGAATCGGCTGATCGATCGCCGGATGATATTGAGACCATAGAGAAATTATCGCATCATGAAAAGGTTGTCGCGATCGGAGAAATCGGCCTCGATTACCATTATGATTTCAGTCCCAGGGATCAGCAACAGGATATTTTCCGCAGACAGTTACGGGTAGCAAGCGACCGGAATCTTCCCGTTATTATTCACAACAGGGAAGCGGTGGCCGATACCCGCATGCTGCTTCGTGAAGCCGTCGAAAAGTATCCCGCATGGCGTGATTTCCCTCCCACTCCTCACAGCCGGGATACCGCACCGAAGGGTGTTCTCCATTGTTTCGACGGTACGCTTGAAGATGCCCGGGCTATGCTCTCGATGAATTTTCAAATCTCATTTCCCGGCATTCTCACCTTCAAAAACGCGAAAGAGGCGGTGCACATTGCCTCATCCTTATCAATAGAACATATGATGCTTGAGACGGACGCACCATACATGGCGCCGGTTCCCCATCGCGGGAAGAGAAATGAGCCGTCGTATGTCCGGTTGGTTGCCGAACGCCTTGCCGAACTGCACCACCTCTCGGCTGAGGATATTGCCAGGTCAACATCCCATACGGTTTTCCGGGTATTCGGGATCGGTGAGTTGGAACCGCCGAAGATCGCGTACAAAATCAGGAATTCTCTTTATCTGAACATTACCAGGCGCTGTAATGCCGATTGCTATTTTTGCGACCGCAAAGGTGAAGCTGTCGTGAAAGGGCACAATCTCCGTATCGAGAAAGAACCCTCTGTCCCCGAAATTATTTCATCCATCGGAGACCCTAAGGAATTTGACGAAATTGTGTTTTGTGGCTACGGAGAACCAACGATACGAATCGACGCTGTGAAAGAAGTGGCGCGATGGATAAAAGAACACGGCGGAAAGGTACGTTTGAACACTGACGGTCACGGCGAGATTATCAATAAACGGAATATCATTCCCGAACTGGTTGGACTCATTGATTCGGTGTCGATCAGTCTGAATTCGATCGACCCCGAACAATACGGAAAAATAATGCGTATCGGTGGGGAACGTTTCCACACGGCAATGATACGTTTTGCACGCGAAGCAAAGAAACATATTGCCGATGTCACGATGACCGTCGTCGATACAGGTGAGGTCGATGTTGAAAGAGCAAGAAAGTTTGTTGAAGATGAAGTGGGTGTAACGTTTAAACCGAGACAGTACTTTTGATCATTCCGCCTCTGAGTAAGCAACAGCCCTTCTGTTGTCAATGTCAATATCGACATGCACGACGTTCGGATGGCAGCAGACCCAACAATCCTCCACAAATATCTGGTGAAGCCCTTCGCTCAGATCAACGACGACGTCATTTTCCTCGAAACAATGCGCGCAGGAAAATGTCGTTATATCTTCAAATGCAACAAGAAATTGGTCCATAATTTTCCCTCTGTGTACATGTAAATCTACATTTTTTCAGATGATTGTCAATACCCCATCAGGATATTTACCATAAACTTCTTGCGTATTATGAGAAATTTGATTTACTTATATAATTATCATTATGCCACAACAACCTAATATTGTCCGGAGTATAGTTGTATGAAGAAACGCCTTCCCGATATTTATTATAATCCTATGAGCATGATAGGCAGTGCTATTGCAATTATCAGCCTGGGTACGATATTGTTTCTGTTTTTCATCGATTTGTTATCTGATAAGACTGCGATCTATGTCGGTATCATAACTTATATTATTCTACCGAGTATTATGATTGTCGGTTTGTTGCTTATACCGATCGGGGCGTACCTTGAGCGTCGTCGTGAGAAGAAACATGGAAAAAGAGAGCATATGCTTCCGCGTATCGATCTTAATGAACCGCGTCATCGCTTAGCTTTTTCAATTTTTTCTCTCGGTACTGTTCTTTTGTTATTACTGACCGCTATCGGTAGTTACCGGGCTTATGAGTATACCGACCGGACGGAATTCTGCGGAGCGTTATGTCATGAAGTTATGGAGCCCGAATATGTGACGTATCTCGACTCTCCGCATGCACGGGTTCGATGTGTTGATTGCCATGTGGGTGCGGGTGCTACGTGGTTTGTACGCTCGAAACTGGATGGTGCGTATCAGGTCTATGCCACACTGCTTGATATTTACCCCCGACCCATTCCGACACCTATCCAGAACCTGCGACCTGCACAGGAGACGTGCGAAACGTGTCACTGGCCTCTTCACTTTTACGGAGATAAAAAACGCGTAGAAAACTATTTTTTGTCCGATCGAGATAATACAAGATGGTCTGTAAGTTTGTTGATGCGTACCGGCGGCGGTATGAGCGAAACAGGTCCGGCCGAAGGTATACATTGGCATATGAATATCGCCAATACCATTGAATATGCTTACATCGATCAACAAAGAGAGCAGATTGCGTGGGTCCGGGTGGAGGATCGGGAAGGTAATAGTACCGAATATTTCTCCTCTGAGTATTCAGTTCCCGGAGATGAACTTGCGAATCTTGAGACTCGGGTTATGGACTGTATGGATTGTCATAACCGGCCAACGCACGTTTTTGAACCCCCTGCCCGCTCGGTAAATTACTCGCTCGCCCTCAATCAAATGGATCGTTCACTTCCGTATCTGCGTCGCGTTGCCGTCGATGCAATGTTACGTGACTATGAGACGAAAGATGAGGCATTACTCTACATAGAAGACTATATAACCGATTATTACAGGACTACCTATCCTGGAGTATATGCCCAACGCCAATCATCGGTTGAGCAGGCTGTTCGTGAAGTACAAAGAATATTCTCACGCAATTTTTTCCCGACGATGAATGTAAACTGGAGAGTGTATCCAAATCAGATAGGTCATTTAGAATATCCGGGATGCTTCAGATGTCACGCAAACAATATGTTCAGCCCCGAGGGTCAGGCGATATCATCGGATTGTAACGATTGCCATATTATCATGGCGCAGGGTGAGGGACCTCCCCGAAGAGTGTTAACCATCGATGGATTGGATTTCGAACATCCGGTAGATATCGGTGATTCGTGGAAACATGTCGCTTGTCATACCTGTCATACGGGTACGTAATTCTATCATTTCTATCAATTATTGAGGTGTTATTATGCCAAAAGCTGTTCGCATTATCGCTATTCTTTTTATTGCCTTTGTCTTTTTATCGGCAATCTTCGGTAGTCTTATCGATGCATTCGTCGATTACTATTTCTTCAGCTCACTTGATGTCGCGTCTGTTTTCTGGACATATCTTACCACGCAATATATAGTGCAGATAGTATTCTTTATTTTATTTATTCTCATTGCGGGAGTGAATGTTTTCATTGCGTATCGATCATCGTCTTATGTGAACCGTGGGCTTGATATCGGTCAGCTTGGAATTTCGCTCTCGGTTATCCGGTGGATTTTTATGTTGTTTCTGCTGTTAATCGGTTGGTTCATCAGTATGTATCCCGCATCGAACTGGCTTCCGGTATTGATGTATCTGCAACAATCTCCTTTCGGATCGACCGACCCGGTATTCGGACGTGATATATCATTCTATGTGTTTTCGATGCCTGTCTATGAGATGGTTCGTAATTTTCTGATGGCGACGCTCGTGGTCTCGTTGCTTGCAACCGCGGTTGTCTATTTCTTCCGTGAAGGGATATTGGTAGCGCCACAGGCAGTTCATGTCTCATCAAGGGTGAAATCGCACGCGGCAATATTCATTGCGTTATTTTTTGCCATCCAGATTTTCGATTACTGGTTGAGCCGGTATGAATTGATGTTCTCTGCAGACGGTATCGTCTACGGTATGACCTATGTCGATGAGAACATCCGCGTCTTTTCCTATAACGTCATGATAGCTGTATGCGCTGCCGGAATCGTTCTCGCGGTGATTGGTTTTATCCGCCGGAATCTCAAGCAACCGACAATAGGTCTCGGATTGTTGATTGTTTTTGCGATAATCATGAATGGTATCGTTCCCGGATTCGTACAGCGCTTCTCGGTAGATCCGAACGAGCTGGAACGAGAACTTCCATATCTGAATTATCATATTCAATCTACCCGTGATGCTTATGGCTTGAATGAAATAATCGAAAAACCATACCCCGTTGATTATTCACTCACGACCCGCGATCTGCGGGACAACCGTCTCACCATAGAAAATATTCCGCTTTGGGATTACCGCCCGCTGCTTGAAACTTACCAGCAAATTCAGGCGATTCGTCCATACTATGAATTCAACGACATTGATATTGCCCGGTATAATTTCGACGGTGATTATCGTCAGATTATGCTTGCACCGCGTGAACTTGATCAGCGGCGCTTACCCGGAGATTCACAAACGTGGGTGAACAAAACCTTTATCTATACGCATGGATACGGCGTGGTTGCTAATCCGGTGAATGTATTTACCGAAGAAGGACTTCCCGAACTATTCATTCGTGATATTCCTCCGCGAATGACAATCGATATAGATCTCGATCGTCCTGAAATATACTACGGTGAGCGTACCAATGAACCAATTGTTGTTCGCGCTTCCATTCAGGAATTTGACTATCCGTACGGCGAGACGAATGTGTTTACAACCTATCTGGAAGAGACCGGTGTCAATATATCATCGAAGTTCAGACAGTTAATATTTGCGATTCATTTCGGCAGTATTAATTATCTGATTACACAATATATACAACCCGAGAGTCAGATCGTATATTACCGGAATATCCACGAAAGGGTACGTAAACTCGCACCGTTTTTAACGTTCGATCACGATCCTTATATAACGATTGTGAACGGACGCCTCTACTGGATATACGATGCGTACACAACGACTCCACGATATCCTTATTCCCGGCCGTATTCGAGGAATATAAATTTTATGCGCAATTCGGTTAAGGTTGTCATAGATGCGTATAACGGGGAAACGACATTTTATACGATCGATGAAGACCGTGACCCGTTGATCCGTGCATATATGGGAGTGTTTCCCGACCTGTTTGTACCGATCGAGGAAATGGATCAGGGATTACGCGATCAGATCCGGTATCCGCAGGATTTATTCGATGTACAGGCATCGATGTTCCGCCTCTATCATATGCAGGATGCCGTTATGTTCTATAACCGTGAGGATATGTGGGAATTCCCGCGTGAACGGGTATTCGGAGCGTCTCAGGTCATGGAAAGCTACTACACGATCCTTCGGTTACCCGAGGAAACCGTTGAAGAGTTTATGCTCATGATACCGTTCACCCCGGCAAATCGGGACAATATGATCGCCTGGCTATCGGGCCGTTCGGATGGTGAGAATTACGGTAAATTACTACTGTTCAGGTTCCCGCGCGGTGAGTTGGTATTCGGACCGATGCAAATCGAAGCACGTATCGATCAGACGGCTGATATTGCTCAACAACTTGCTCTGTGGGATCAGGCTGGAACCCGCGTTCTGAGAGGTAGTCAACTTGTGATACCTATTGCAAATTCGATACTCTATGTCAAGCCGCTATTTCTGCGTGCCGTGGAGGGACGCCTTCCTGAACTTCGAAGGGTACTTGCATCCGACGGCAATCGTGTTGTTATGGAAATAGGACTTGACGTATCGCTCGAGAGATTACTGAGCGACCGCCCGGTTCCGGTAGCAGATTTTGATATTGATGTTCCGCCTGAATTAATGGATAGATTCATAGTTCCTACACAGGACGTACGGGAACTTGCACGCGAGGCTCTTGCTATATATGAACGTGCTCAGGGTTTTCTGCGCCAGGGTAACCTTGCACGATACGAGGAGGAGCTCCGTACACTGCGGAATTATCTTGAGCAGATTATTGATCAGGGAACTGTACCCGCTGTGCCAGGCGGCAGTTTAGATTAATAACCGTTGTATAATCTTTTTCCGAGTGCTTTCGGTAATTTACTCTTTCGAATCGCTTCAGCTGCGCCGTCGATATCGTAGCTGAAGCGAAAGTTTTTATATTCCCGGGCATCGGTATCCAGGAACCCGAAACTCAACTGTGAGCGACCGTCACGCGGTTGCCCGATACTTCCGGGGTTAATGAGATACCTCCCCTCCTTATCGAACTTGAAGGATTGCAGATCGTCTCTGCATATAAACGGAATATGAGTATGACCGGCAAAGCAAATGGTCTTATCGAAGTGCTCAAATTGGTTGCCGGCCTCCTCGAGAGAATTAATGTAATTCCAGTGTTCCGGTTTATCCGGACTCGCATGCACAAGCGTACAGAGATCCGTTTCGACCCGGTATTTCAGGTTCATCAGGTATTCTCTGTTTTCAGATGATAGGATTTTTGCAGTCCATAATGCAACGGTTTTTCCATCCGAAGGAAGATACCTGGCGTAATCGGGGAATAATACTGCGTGATCGTGATTCCCGAGTACCGTGTGGTCGGCATATTGTCGCACCAGTTCGACACACTCGTTTGGGTTAGCACCATAACCGACAATATCACCGAGGCAATATATCTTATCTACCCGAAGATTCCGTATAATGGAGAGTGATTTGGTAAGAGCCTGTAAATTACCGTGAATGTCTGATATGACTGCAATTCTCATGAAGCAAAATATATTTATAAAAAAATAACAGAGTAAAATACGAATAAAACGTGTATAATGCCAAAATTTTGATCTGCGGAATATATCTGCATGAACGCAATAAAAAATCCCTACTGTACGGTCACTATTAGTATGACTCGAATAGGGATTCGTTCCGCGGAGAGGGGGGGATTCGAACCCCCGATAGAGTGTTAGCCCTATAACGGTTTAGCAAACCGCCGCCTTCAGCCACTCGGCCACCTCTCCGGACTTTTTTATACTGCTTTATATCAACAATTACCATAAAGTTACAAAAGATCCGGCTTTTGTGCAACCTTTCCTTTGAAAAAATAAAACTTTCCGTTATCTTATATTATACCTTGTAATTTTAAACATTCATTCAATGGGGATAACTATTTTGACGAAAAAAGGTATTCTCCTCGCGGAAGATGACGTACAACTGCGTATGCTGCTCGTCGCGATATTAGGCGGTGCGGGGTATACAATATTTGATGCCGAGGACGGTGAAAAAGCGATAGAATTATACGAAAAAAACAGCGACGTAATTGGATTATTACTGCTCGATCTCGGTTTACCCAAAATGACCGGTGTTGAAGTGTTCAAGAAAATAAGAGCACAGCAACCCGATGTGAAGATAATCGCAATGAGCGGTTGGGGAAAACGGGAAACTGTTGATGAATTATATAAAGACGGTGTCAATATGTTCATTCAAAAGCCCTACAAACCCGCAGAAATAATTGATAACGTTAAAAAACTGTTAGATGGTTAAAATAAGGTAGTGTGCTTTAATATATACCCAGTCAAAAACAAGTGACGCAAAAAATTAAACAAATAACCGGCGAAAGGGATCAATCGGTGTCTACGGCTGTTTATCCTGACATCCTCGATGCATCGCCTGATTTGGTGTTTATCATCGATTCGAAAAATACCATTCATTTCGCAAACAAGGTATCTGTGCGAAAAATCGATGCAAATCTTATCGGAGAGAAGCTACGCACATTTATTACAGATGAATTTGTCCCCGTGTTCGATAAGGTCCGGAAGGTAGCGTTTGCCAATGGGTATTACGGAGATGTAGAAATGCAATTAAAGCTTTTCGATAAGGGGACATTGACCGGTGTCTTTTATCTGACCCGCATCGGATCGGATGACGATGATTCAACGTCCTTGATTATTTTTATCAGAGATATTACCGAACAGCGGCGGACTGAGATGCAGCTCTTAAGGTTTGCAAATGCGATTCACTATGCCGTCAATCCACTGCAAATTACAGATGCCGAGGGAAAGATTATCTATGTGAACCCCGCCTATGAACGTGTATTCGGGTTCAGCAAGGATGAGTTGATCGGTCAGAATCCCAACATCGTCAGCAGCGGAAAACATTCAAAAAGATTCTGGCAGAAAGTATGGCAATCCATATCCGGGGGCGATATCTGGAAGGGTGAGATCGTTAACAGAAATAAGAAAGGTGAGCTCATGTACATCGAGCTTATCATATCTCCGATTATCGATCCTTCGGGACGTGTTGCGGGTTACCTGGGCTCCCATCGCGATATTACCGAGAAACGTCATCTTGAAGAACAATTAATTCGTTCACAAAAAATGGAAAATATCGGTACGCTGGCAGCCGGTATTGCTCACGAAGTGGGTAATCCTCTGACATCAATCTCATCACTGGTACAGGTCATACAACGGACAACCGATGATTCTTTTGCGAAGGATAAACTCGAGCTTGTAAAGAATCAGATCAACCGGATAGCAAAAATTATTCGTGAACTTGTCGATTTCGCGCGCCCATCGCATTTTGAAATTAAGCCGGTCGATCTAAATAAAATAATTCGGGAAGCCGTCAATATTACCCGATATGGAAAGAAGGCGCGCCATGTCAATTTTAAACTCGAACTTCAGGATTCTTTACCCCAAATATCAGCTGTACCCGACCAACTCATTCAGGTATTTATAAATATTATTATAAATGCTCTCGATGCGATCGAGACAAATACAGGCGATATCACTCTTATATCCCGTACCGATTCAAAATATATTTATTGTGTGATTAAGGATACCGGAAAGGGAATACATGAAGATGAATTAGATAAGATATTCGATCCTTTTTATACAACCAAAAAAGTCGGAGAAGGCACCGGACTCGGGCTCTGGGTGAGCTATGGCATTATCAAGAACTTTGGTGGAAATATTACCGTTGATAGTATACCGGGCAGAGGAACATCAGTAACTATTTCATTACCAATTAAACAAAAAGATGCAGACATACTATGACGGCACGAATTCTTGTTGTTGACGACGAAGAGATAATACGCGATTCGATGAGCTATATCCTCGAAAAGGAGGGACACGATGTAGAAATAGCCCAAAACGGTCTGGAGGCATTGAAGAAAGCCGAGAAAAAGCCGTTTGATATCGTTATCACCGATCTCGAAATGCCCGAACTGAAAGGGATTGAACTGCTTGAAAAATTACAACAGATAACACCGGAAACATTCGTATTGATTATTACTGCGTATGCGTCGATCGAGACTGCTATTTCCGCATTACGCAAAGGCGCCTCCGATTACATCATCAAACCGCTTGAGTTTGACGATATTATCTTTCGTATAAACAGACTGCTCCAACATCGTAAACTTGAACGCGAAAATAAATTACTTCGACAGGAACTTCATCATACATACGATTTTGAGCAGATCATCGGAAAAAGTCCCGCTATGGCCCGAATCTATAATACGATAAAGAAAGTAGCTCAGACTGATGGAACGGTTTTAATAACCGGAAAGAGCGGGACGGGCAAGGAGCTCATCGCACGGGCTATTCACTATAATTCAAAACGAAAAGATAATTATTTCATGGCAATCAATACCGGTGCCATTGTCGAAAATTTATTCGAAAGTGAATTATTCGGACACAAACGCGGGTCGTTTACCGGAGCAACAAATGACAAAGAGGGAATTTTCAAAACAGCGTCCGGAGGATCCATTTATCTGGATGAAATATCGGAAATTCCGTTCCATCTCCAGGTTAAACTTCTCCGGGCAATTGAACAGCGGGAAGTTATACCGGTCGGTACGAATTTTCCGATAAAAGTTGATATACGAATAATTGCCTCTACTAACCGCGATCTTAAAAAAGAGGTGGAAAAAGGGAAATTCCGGGAAGATCTCTATTATCGGCTTAATGTTGTCGAGATCCATTTGCCTCCGCTTGCCGACCGTAAAGAAGATATTCCGCTTCTTACACAACATTTTCTTGAAAAGTACCGCCTCGAAATGAATAAAAATATCAAAGGTTTAGATAATCAGGTTATCCAGACCTTATTACATTATAATTGGAAAGGTGAGGTACGTGAGCTCGAAAATATTATTGAAAGAGCAGTCATCTTTTGCGAGGGAGACTATATTACACTACAAGATTTACCGGATTTTATTCGTGCGGGCACCGATACCCAGAACGTACAGGATACGAAAACCCTTAAGGATGCAGTGAAAGAGTTCGAAAAGATATATATTCGTCAGGAATTGGAACGTTTGAAGTTCATGAAGGAAGAAGCTGCACGTACACTTGGTATCAGTGTTTCTTCACTCTACCGGAAGATGGAGGAACTTGGCATAGATTCTCAAAAGTAGTCTAAAATCGGTGGGAATTCTTAACTTTAAGAATTTGAAATAGAAAAATCCCCAATAGTTGCTTTTTTAATGGGAATTATTTGGTATGTTGTTTGCGCATTTATATTTATATGTGACATGAATACAAAAATGATGAAACAATCAGTGGCTTTTTTTCGTATATACAAAGTAGGGTCATAAACCGGGAATAAGAAATCCCGGTGTTCACAAAATTAATATTTGGTGAGGTTTCTATGTTTGTGCAGGACAGGAGATTGCGTCTGAACGACGCCGAATCGCTTACGGGGATCTCTACGGAGAGAATGGCGAAAAAGCCGGAAGTTGATATCCGCGCCCAATATACTAAAGCAATACATATTGGTCTTATAATTTCTATATCCCTTATGATCATAGCATTCCGATTTTTTCCCAATTTTGATGTTGGTGATCGGATTCTGGTCCAGGATCAGGAAATTATTGATATTGAAGAAGTTGAGCAAACGAGACAAGAGGATCGCCCCCCGCCGCCGCCAAGACCCCCTATTATGATCGAATCCCCGCACAGTGATTTACTCGATGATATCGATTTTTTCTCATCCGAGCTGGATTTTTATGAGGATGTTCCCCCACCTGCCCCCCCTGCAAGCGATGATGATGAATTTGAAGGTTATTTCGTGGCCGTTGAAGAAATGCCTGAATTAATAGGCGGTATGCAGGCGATTGCCCGTAATTTGGTATATCCCGAGCTCGCCCGGAGAGCAGGTGTAGAAGGTGTTGTCTATATTCTTGCCTTTGTTGACGAAAGAGGAGAGGTGCAACACACTGAAATTGCAAGGGGAATAGGGGCAGGATGCGACGAAGCGGCAGCTGAAGCGGTAGGGAAAGCCAGATTTACACCCGGGAAACAACGCGGTCAGGCGGTGAAGGTCCGTGTCATGGTCCCCGTCCGGTTCTCTCTTAGAGCATCCGAACGATAAGTATCTCTTTTATCTAAAGATCTGCGATAAAACCCGTCTTTGTGGTGGTGATTCTTCTTTCATAATGGACGGGTTTTTTCATCTATAGGAAATTCTCATCTGCTATATTCAAATTTAATGGTATTTTGCATAGTTTTTTATTTGCTAAAATGGCATAAAACTTGTTGTGCTAAAATGAGTCCGAATTAACCGAAATACTAGAATCGGTGTTTAAATGTCTGCGCAACATAGAGTCATAAAATCATATACATCGAATCAACCCAAGAGTAAAAAAAGAATATTGATCTTAAGCGATGACTCTCAGCTTGCATCAAGCCTCTCACTTTATTTTGGTGAAGAATTCGATGTCCAAACCGTCGAAGAATTCGAGCAAGCCCGTGATATCATAATTCAGGATAGTGCCGATTTGCTCCTTTTTGATTTTGGCTTGCCCGATAAACGAATTCCCGAATCCCTGAGCATTATCAGGCGTAAAAAAAATATCCCGATTGTCCTGATGTATGTTTTCCACGAAAAGACACTTCCGATAGAATTGGAGATCAGGAAATATGCCGATGCTGTTTTTTATAAACCCGTTAATATAGTCGATGTACTTGGACAAATCCGTCTGTTTTTATCCTGAGTGTCTTAGGTTATAATCCCGGTTATATATAATAAACCGGTAGAATAATTATAATTTAAATTACCATGTAACTTTCTCATCACCGTTCACTCTATTCGAATATGTAAAAAGGAGTTCCCCATGATAACCAAGCAGGAAGCTTTAGAATACCATAGTCAGGGACGCCGCGGTAAAATCGAGGTTATTCCCAC
>SLQE01000449.1 GCA_007131635.1 Bacteroidota bacterium
AACGTGATTATATAACCATGCATATAGGCAGTCGCGACGAATTTGATGTGTTGACCGGTGTCTTTGATGGACGGCGAAGTGACAGAACAAATTATTATCTCACGCTCCTTTCCGCGGAAGGAGAGCACAGGGATACAGTTATAATACGCCGGAAATCTCCCTTACGATTACAGTATACGATTCACACATTTGATGCATCGGAACAGCCGCGGTTCAGCGGTCTGACACACCCTCTGGCGTTCCGCTATTATCAGAGATTGCGGGCTATAATAGAGATTGAATAAGATTATCCAAGTTCATGAAATAGAATATAATGTATGCAAGAACCATCAGCGATGTAGAACTTATCAAGCAAACAAGGGACGGTCTGGTCAGTGGATTCGAGACGCTGGTACGGAGATACCATCCCCGGTGTATGCGGCTCGCGATGGGAATCCTGAATAATAAAGAAGAGTCGGAAGAAGCCGTGCAGGACTCTTTTATGAAAGTGTATTCGAATATCGATACATTTCGGGGTGAGGCAAAATTTTCAACGTGGCTCCATAAAATCCTTTATAATGTTAGTATGACACGATTACGGAAGAGAAAAAACTTTGTCGATGTTACAATTGTTGAGGATCGTTACGATAAAAGACTTTTGCATGCTGAACCGGATAATTCCCCTATGAAAACGATTGAGGATAGAGATCTCATCGACAACATTACCTCGGTTATGGATATGCTACCCGATCGATATAAGCCGGTGATGCACTTATTTTATATGGAAGAAGCAACCATCGAAGAGATTGCTCATATTATGGATATAAGCCGGGACAACGTTAAAGTGAGATTGTATCGCGGACGGGCGCTGTTACGGGAGATGATCGCAGAACGATTAGAAAAGGATGTTACACCATGAAAAATTCTCATCTGTCTGAATATGAAATACAAAAACTCATTGAACTTTCGACTCAGGAGCGTGAGCAAAATAACGCATATCACCACATTCGAGTTTGTGAGGTATGCCAGAACCGATTCCATACTATGGAACGGCTTCACGCAGCATTGCCGGAACAGCAGATCGGCCCCGCGGATGAAGCACAGGTCGAACGTGTGATGGAGCGGATACGAGCGGGAGGGCGGAAATCGATTATGGTTCCACTGCTGAACAGGTTAGCATATGTTCTTGCCATGCTTTTGGTTCTGACCGTGATCGGTGTGATATTTTATCAGCTGGATGTACTCGACGTATCTTTTCCCGGCGATCCCACCGGGGAAATGACAGTCGCTATTCCGGAATATGTCCGATTCATTCAGAATCAATTCACTCAGTTTGGTGAGTTACTCACAGTCATGTATGACAGGACATTCGGACTCGAGACCGCTCCGGTCGTAGCCTTTACCGTTGTATTTTTATTTTTTGTTGCGATTTTTGACCGGCTTGTCTTGTCTCCGATGTTGCACCGCGGACGCTGATTCCTGCTTATGTACTAACAGCTGCCAGGACCCGGTTATAATGTTCTTCGTATAGCGGTACAATATTATCAACTTCGAATTTCTCGACTGCACGTCGTCGTGCCGCTTCTGAGAAAAGGCGGTATTTATTCTCATTCCTTAATAAGTCTATCGTGTATCTTGCCATCCGGGTAATGTCACCTATTTCCGCAATAAAACCGGTTTCACCGTGTACCTGAAGTTCCGGCAATCCTCCAACGCTTGAAGAGATCACCGGTAAACCGCATGACATCGCTTCGAGTGCCGATAACCCGAAGCTTTCGGACTGACTCGGCATAAGGAATATGTCTGATGCCGAATAAATATCGACAAGCTCGGCCTGTTTTCCGAGGAATATGACATCATCGCATACACCGAGTTCACGGCATAATTGCTCGGTGTTTGAGCGATCGGGACCGTCGCCGACAAGGACGAGCCGGCTGGCGATCTCTTTCTGTACTTCATGAAAGATCCGCACGATATCGGGTACGCGTTTTACTTTTCTGAAGTTACTGACGTGCACCAGGATTTTTTCATTATTGGGTGCGATCTGTTTTTTAAACTTACAGGCGGGTAATTTCTTATATTTTTTTGTGTCGACAAAATTCGGAATCACTTCGATATCTTTTGTGATGCTGTAATTCGTCAATGTTTTTTCTTTGAGATGTCTTGAAACCGCCGTTACACCGTCGCTGTTTTCGATGCTGAATTTTACCGCGTGCAGGTAACTCGGTTCCAGACCGACAAGTGTTATATCGGTACCGTGTAACGTTGTGGTGAATGGTATACCGTCCTTACCAAGGGTCTGTTTTGCGAGGTATGCGCTTGTTGCATGCGGGATTGCATAGTGTACGTGCAGAATATCAAGCTTCTGGTATTTAACGACATCCACCATTTTACTGGCAAGCGCGATTGTATATAACGGAAAGTCGAACAGAGGATAACTGCTCATTTCAACTTCATGGAAATAAATGTTCTCGATAAAACCGTCAAGACGGGTGGGTAAAGCATAGCTGATAAAATGCACCTGATGGCCGCGGTTGGCAAGTGCTTTTCCTAATTCTGTGGCTACAATGCCGCTGCCGCCATATGTGGGATAACATGTAATACCGATATTCATGAACGTTACTGCTCCTTTCCAATGTATGAAAAGATACTGTAATTAGAGGTTAATCTCAACCGTGGTTATTTTGAACGTGTTTATTTTGATTTTCGGAGTCAGATCGACTATCTTACGAATATGTCTATTGATGAATACAGAACCATAGCGTCAGACGTTTCAACCGAGCAAAAAATTAAAGGATCCCGGTTTATCGGTATGATATTCCCGGTGGACTCGCAGGATGAAGTCTGGTATCATCTTGCCCGATGCCGTAAAATCTATCACGATGCAACACACCACTGTTATGCTTTTCGTACGGGGATCGAGGGGAAAGTGAGCCGTTTTTCCGATGACGGAGAACCATCGGGGACGGCGGGAAAACCTATCCTGATGCTGCTCGAACACAGAGAGATCACGAACGCTTTACTTGTTGTCGTCCGGTATTTCGGGGGCACGAAGTTAGGTACAGGCGGGCTTGTCCGCGCGTATATAGAAGCAGCACGGGCGGTTGTAGAACAAGCAAGTGTAATCCGCGTCCCGGTCCTGAAAAATCTCCGCATTACCTTCCCGTATGATCATACGAGCGGTGTCATGCATATAATTTCCCAAAACAATATTAAAATAATCGACACCGAATACAGCGACGATGTTACCCTGCATCTCGGGATACGGCCATCGCTGATTGATCCCGTCACCGTCCATTTGCGCGATGTAACCGCCGGTAATATTATGATAAAACGGTGAGAAACGTGTATTTGCAGAATGTTGCAAATTTTTATAAACCTCACTATATTTCAATGCAGTATGGAAATATCCAATAATCGTTTGATGTAGCATATCACATTTATTAACCAGTCTATGAGTCTCACCTATGAGTTTATTTAATAAAGTAGTTGTAAAGACGTTACCATTGGTGCCGAAACCCGTTGTCCGGTATTTTTCTAAGCGGTATATAGCAGGCGAGTATTTGCCGGAGGCTGTAAAGGTGGTCCAACATCTTAATGGTATCGGGTGTATGGCAACAATGGATGTCCTCGGTGAATCGGTCACCGAAAAAGATCTTGCTGGTAATATGTTAACGGAATGTCAAAATGTATTGACAGGTATACATAACGAAAAACTCGACTCCAATCTATCAATAAAATTGACCCAACTCGGTCTTGATATTGATTATGATTTCACGCTGAAAAATGTCCGTGATATCGTCGAACACGCACGTTCGCTCGATAATTTTGTCCGCATCGATATGGAAGATTCATCAACCACGGACAAGACGCTCTCGATATATAAAACATTACGGGAGGAATTCCCGAATGTCGGTGTTGCCGTCCAATCGTATCTTCGCAGAACCGAAAACGACGTAAAGGATTTGGTAAAAGAGCACTCGAATTTCCGGATGTGTAAAGGGATATACGTCGAACCCGAAAAGATAGCATTCAAAAAGCGGGAAGAAATTAATGCGTCATTCCTCCGTCTTATTGAAATCATCTTTGAAGCCGGCAGTTATGTCGGTATTGCTACGCATGACGATGATCTTATTACAGGCTCCTACCGTCTTATCGAAAAATATAATTTGAAGCCCGAACAATATGAGTTTCAGATGTTGCTTGGCGTACGCCATGAAATGCGCGACCGGATCCTGCGTGACGGACACCGTATGAGAATCTATGTTCCGTTTGGAACATACTGGTATCAGTATTCGGTACGCAGGTTGAAGGAAAATCCAAAAATGGCCGGAACGATGGCCAAAGCAATTCTCTTCCGAAATAAAGGCAAATGATAAGACAGATAAGAAATTCTTTCTCATTCATTAATCAAGGGTAATCTATGACACAAACTGCAGATTCACATTCGTTACTTCCGCGTCCGACCCCGCTGTACCGCTGGACCGTGCTTGTATTTATCAGTCTGGCGATGTTTGGAAACTATTATGTGTATGATTCGGCAGCACCTGTCTTTGACCTTCTTTCATCGCAACTGGGATTTTCCGATTCACAGCTCGGACTTTTATATTCGGTCTATAGCATCGCAGCCGTTCTTGTGTTGCTCATCGGCGGTTATATTATCGATAGGTGGGGAACCAAAAAATCCATAACTCTCTTTGCACTCATTTGTTTGGCAGCGGCGTTTGTAACGGCAGTTTCACCGAAGTTCGGTGTGATGGCAACGGGCAGATTTATGCTCGGAATCGGTGCGGAACCCTTGATCGTTGCGGTCACGACGGCACTTGCAAAATGGTTTAAAGGAAAAGAGCTCAGTTTTGCATTTGGCATAAATCTAACAATATCCCGGCTCGGTTCCGCTTCGGCCGATTGGTCCACGGCGTGGGCGCGCCCTCTCTATGAGAGCTGGCAGGATCCGTTGTGGCTTGCTACCGCGGTGGCAGGTATATCCGTGGCGGGTGCCTTGCTCTATTGGTTCATGGAACATCGCGCCGAAGGACGTTATGACCTCGGTGAAGCGGGTGAAACGGAAAAAATCGAAAAGAAAGGACTCTATTCTTTCAGTGCTTCCTACTGGTATATTGTTGCATTATGTGTCGTATTTTATTCGACTGTTTTTCCGTTCCGTGCATTTGCAATATATTACTTCCAGCAAGCCCACGGACTGGAACGGGACGCAGCAGGTCTGCTCAATAGTCTGTTACCCATCACCGCAATGATCGCCACACCTCTGTTCGGATTACTGGTCGATAGAATAGGGAAACGATCCTTCTTTATGGCAGTCGGTTCGCTGGTTCTCCTTCCGTTGTTTCTGATCGTTACCTATGCACCTCCCGGTCCGGATATAAATGTTGTACTACCGTTTCTCGGCAGCGCTTACATTCCACTAACGCTTCTGCTCGTTATGATGTTGCTCGGTATGGCATTTTCCCTGATACCCGCGGTAATGTGGCCCTCCGTCGCCTATATCGTCGAACAGCATCGCCTGGGAACCGGCTACGCATTGATGACGCTCTGCCAGCAGGTCGGTATGGCATTTATTCCCTGGCTGATCGGATTTACGAACGATATGGCTTCGGCAAGTCCCGAAAATCCGGAGGGCTATCAATATGGGATGTGGATATTCACCCTCCTTGCATCGCTCGGATTATTTTTCTCGTATATGCTCTGGCGCACCGAAAAAAGTCCAAGCGGACACGGACTTGAAACGATTACGACTAAGACGGGATTGGATGTGGGAGAAAGGAGAGAGGAGTAAGGTGGAGTTATGGCACATAATTATACGTCTCTTTATTACCATCGGATATTCAGCACGAAAAAACGTGAGCCCTGGTTAAGGAAAGAATACAGAGATTAGGTGTGGGCATATATGGGAGGTATTGCCCGAAAAAATGATATGTCGGCAATAATAATAAGCGGTATGCCGGATCATTCGTACGTATTGTTGAAAATGGAACCGACGGGGTGAAATGATGTATGATTAAAGAATAAAGCCGAGATTTCAATATACCGTTCATCCCGTCGCTGACGCGACGGGCGTGTCTATTTGGGTGTTCGTTTAATCCAGGCCGTAAACGGCCTGGCTACAGTCATTCCGTCCCTGCGGGACGGTTTTAAACGTTAGCAATCACAAGCAAGAAAAAGAGGTCACGTAGCGACCGGATGATGGTAGCCCGGACATTTATGTCCGGGACAAAGAAACACAAAGATGTATCCCGTCGGGTACCGACGGGCTGAGAGATTAATCATATGAACCGGCCAATAAATTAATAAAACGAATTGAGGAAGAAGAACTTGTATCTCCCCAAAAATCGTATTTACCGATAAATGAAGATGATATTCCCCCTTGCACTTCTCAAAAATATTCCCCAAATTTTACCAATCGCTAATAACCGGTACACACAGACATTCATCACATAAAGGAACCATCCCATGGAAACCTCCGGAAAAATCTCACCCAAACCCGGCGATGTGCTTTTAATGGTCGGTACGATGAAGGGTTTATTTCTGCTATCATCCATTTCAACACGAACTCGTTGGAAGGTATCCGGTCCGCATTTTACCGGACAGGTAGTGTATGCGCTGGCATATGACGGCAGGGCAGGAAAGCAGCGTATCTGGGCTGCGCCGCAAAGCTGGTTTTACGGAACGGTGCTTTCTCACAGCGATGACTTTGGAGTGAACTGGTCCGTTCCCGAGACGGCGAATATAAAATTCCCCGAAGATACGGTACTCTCCCTAAAACAGATCTGGCAAATCGAACCGGGCCTTGACGAAGAACCGGATGTTTTGTATTGCGGTGTCGAACCGGCATCATTGTTTAAGTCGACCGATGCCGGCGAGACATGGTCGCTTGTGCGCGGACTGCACGATCATCCTCACCGTCCGCGATGGGAACCGGGCGGAGGAGGATTATGCTTGCATACAATTTTACTTCATCCGACGGATCGAAACAAAATGTATGTTGCCATTTCTACCGGCGGTGTTTACAGAACCGATGATGGCGGGAGTACCTGGCGTGCAGTCAACAAAGGAGTAATTGCAGATTTCCTTCCCGATAAATATCCCGAGTTTGGTCAGTGTGTTCATAAAGTTGCAATGCACCCGTCTCAGCCCGACCGGTTGTTTCTTCAAAATCACGGCGGACTTTTTCGGAGTTTTAACGGAGGAGAGTCGTGGGAGGATATGGCAAACGGAGTCCCTTCCGATTTCGGTTTTCCGATTGTAGCGCATCCGAATGACCCGGATACGTTTTATATCGTTCCGCTCGATTCCGAAATGCGCTGTGTGCCTGAGGCAAAACTCCGGGTGTATCGAACACAAGATGCAGGAAAAACCTGGAAACCGCTCATGCGGGGTTTACCCCAAAAGGAAGCTTACGAAACTATTCTGAGAGACGGTATGACTGCCGATCAATTGGATCCCGCCGGCATCTATTTCGGTACACGAAGCGGGAAGATCTACGGTTCGGCAAATAACGGTAACTCATGGAAACTTATACTCGACGATCTTCCGCCGGTTACGTGTGTGAAAACCGCGGTAATCGGCGGTGAGATTCATACAAAGAGAACCACGAGGAAAAAGAAACCTCTTCGCACGACACGTAAAGGGAAGTAAATGCAAGCAACCTTTATTATTCCGGGACCGTTAAGAGAATTCGCCGATGGACAGAGTGATGTTGTTATTAGCGCGACGGCAACTACTGTCGGTCAGGCATTGAGTCTATTATGGGAACAGTATCCTGCATTGAAAGACAGAATCATGACCGAACAAGGGAAAGTCCGACAGCATATTAACATCTTTGTCGGGGAGGAAAACATAAAATATACGGGTGGCTTGCAAACAATGATCAATGATGTCAATGAGGTATATATAATTCCTGCAGTAAGCGGAGGGGTTTACTAAATTTTCACCAAACCCCGAATCCCAAACCCCGAACCCCGGGACCTGAAACCCGGAACCCGAAACCTGAAACCCGGAACCCGAAACCTGAAACCTGGAACCCGAAACCTGAAACCTGGAACCTGCCCCCTTGACCTTCTCCCAAAAATTCCTATATTAACCCTCTCCGGTTTATACAAAAAAAAATATTCCATGGAAACAACACATAAAAACTTACTACCCCTGCTGAAAGAGTATTTCGGCTTTACCTCTTTTCGCCCGCTCCAGGAGGAGATTATCATCGACTCTCTCGCGGGAAAAGATGTCTTCACGCTGTTGCCGACGGGCGGCGGGAAATCGCTCTGCTATCAGCTCCCCGCGCTCGTCCGTCCCGGTCTCACCGTGGTCATATCTCCGCTCATATCATTAATGAAAGACCAGGTCGATGCCCTGACCGCGAGCGGTATCGATGCAACGTATCTTAATTCATCATTGACTGCAGCTGAGTCCCGTAAGCGCATAAACGGTCTGCATAAAAATAAATATCGGTTACTGTATGTCGCACCGGAACGCGCTCTTCTATCTCATTTCCTCGATGACGTTGGTAACTGGAACGTGAACCTTATCGCGGTCGATGAAGCTCATTGCATCAGCGAGTGGGGACATGATTTTCGTCCCGAGTACAGACAGCTTGTGAAACTGCGTCAGCTTATGCCGGATGTCCCGATGATGGCATTGACTGCTACCGCAACAGAGCGTGTACGGGCGGATATCCATAAGCATTTGAATCTCCGCAAGGCGAAAAGCTACATCGCGAGCTTTAACAGACCCAATCTGAGCTACACGGTCCTTCCGAAATCCGAAGCATATCTGCAGTTGTTATCTTTTCTCGACAAGCGCCGGAATGAAAGCGGAATCGTCTATTGCCAGAGCAGAAAAACAACCGAGAGTGTCGCCCAAAAACTGATAGCCGACGGTTTTTCCGCTGCTCCGTACCATGCGGGTATGGATGCTTCAGGGAGGACCAGGAATCAGGAATTATTTCTCCGGGATGAAACACGCATCATCTGCGCGACGATTGCGTTCGGTATGGGAATAAATAAATCAAACGTTCGGTTTGTCGTCCATTACGATCTTCCGAAAAACATCGAAGGATACTATCAGGAGACGGGCCGCGCCGGGAGGGATGGTTTGCCCTCCGATTGTCTGTTGTTATTCGGGGGCGGGGATATTGTGAAGCAGATGTATTTCATAGATGAAAAAGAAAATCCGCATGAACGCCGCGTCGCGGAAGCGCAGCTCCGGAAGATGGTGCACTATGCAGAGAGCAGCGAATGCCGCCGCAAGCTGCTGCTTGCATATTTCGGTGAAACATATACCGAACCGAATTGCGACGGATGTGACAACTGTCAGCTTCCCCGTGAAAAATACGACGGCACAGTCGAAGCGCAGAAATTTCTTTCATGTGTGTATCGTATATACGAAAAGAGCGGATTCAATGTCGGATTGCGATACATAACCGAGGTCCTGACCGGAGGCGATACGGAAAAGATCCGCAAGTGGAATCATAAAGAACTTTCAACGTACGGCATAGGCAAAGAACGAAATCGCGATGCATGGATGGATATCGGCAGAGAGTTGCTGCGGCAGGGATTGCTGAGACAAAAAGATAACAGTGGTTTTTCGGTTATTGAAGTGTCTCCGGAAGGTATGGAGGTATTGAAAGACCGGTCTGTGGTTAATCTGACAAAACCTGTTCAGGTCGATGAAGCCATGAAAGTCCATGATGTGCAGGACTACGATCGCGTTCTGTTCGACAAATTGAGGGAGTTGCGAAAGCGAGTAGCCGACAGGAGAGATGTCCCCGCATTCGTTATCTTCTCCGATGCCGCACTCCATCAGATGGCTCGCGAACTGCCGGATACAGCCGGAGCATTCAAGCGGATCAGCGGTGTCGGTGAAAGAAAACTCAGGGATTTCGGACAGATATTTATAGACGAAATAAAGA
>SLQE01000279.1 GCA_007131635.1 Bacteroidota bacterium
CGCGTGCATGAAATATAAACGTATCAAACCATACCGTACCGGTGGCGTTCGGACCCGCATCGGCCGACACAAACCATTCAGCCGCTTCTACGGGGAGTATCAATGTCCCTTCCTCATTCACTTGCTCATACCAGTCGCGTGATGCCTGGCTCTGGTCAATATCGACCGTAAACGGCTCCCCGCCGATCAAGTCTCCGTCCGCATCATAAAACCAATATTTCAACTGCCATTTTGCATCTTCAGTTTGAGGATCGGTATTGACACCCTCGGTCTTCACGTACGCGCCGACTTTAATGTCCACGCCTTCCGGTACTTTCGGATTCCAGTACCGCACCTGACCGTCAGATATCCAACGCGCTCCTTCACCTGCTGTAGCCGGCTTCTCAATTTTCAATGAACGAGGCGGCGCATGAGCTCCGTCGGTTGCCCACGTCAATGTCGCTCCGCTGTTACCGGGTTCAGCATTCCAGAAGTGTGGTTCACCGCTGTCAAAAGTACCGTAATCTGCCATAAGATCCGTATCGCTTAACAACGAAAATTCTATATCATCCCAGTATACAGTTCCGGTAAACTGGTGCCAGATACGCAATCGGATAGACACCGCTCCGATAGCATCGCTTGGAATAGTATAAACTGCAACCAGCTGTTGCCAATCGTCTTCCGCTTTCCTCAGGTAGAACTGCGGGAAATCGGACGATGACTCCATGACCCAGCCATCTCCTTTTACATCCTCAAACATATCGGGATGCCACGTTGCCGTAAATCCAATTGAATACGCATCGTTGAATACCGAATCGGGATTTATATCCTCGGTCTTTACCCAGGCACTCAACATATACTGCTTCCCTTCGCTTCCTTTTGGAATCGGTATTGTTTCGCTTATCCACACCATTTCACCCGGGGAACGACCTTCCGGTGCTTCAACCTTCAATGAATAGTCGCCTGAACGAGCTTCCTCCATTGTTACACCTGCCGTGATTGCAGGTATATACTGCGGCGATTCATGTATCCAGTAGAACCAACCCTGATCCGCATTCACAAACTGATTCCACGGTCCGCCTGCCCACCCGTCGCGTGCATGAAATATAAACGTATCAAACCACACGGTGCCGGTGGCGTTCGGACCCGCCTCAGCGGATACGAACCATTCAGCCGCTTCTTCGGGGAGTATCAGCGTTCCTTCGTCGTTCACGAGCTCATACCAGTCTCGTGATGCCTGGCTTTGGTCAATATCAACCACAAAAGGCTCACCGCCGATTAATACTCCGTCCGCATCATAAAACCAAAATTTCAACTGCCATTTCGCATCTTCAGTCTGAGGATCGGTATTGACACCCTGGGTCTTCACGTATGCGCCGACTTTAATGTCCACGCCTTCAGGTACTTTCGGATTCCAATACCGCACCTGACCGTCGGATACCCAACGGGCTCCTTCATTTCCTGTGCCCGGTTTTTCGATCTTCAGCGAGCGAGGAGGTGCATGGGCTTCGTCGGTCGCCCATGTCAATGTCGCTCCGCTGTTACCGGGTTCAGCATTCCAGAAATGTGGTACACCGCTGTCAAAAGTGCCGTACGGCATAATATTGTGTTCATCTGCGTGCAATCCCGGTGACATCAACAAAATAACAGGAATGCACCACAGAATTATTGTATATAGTTTCTTCATAACGGTTCTCCTTGTTTAAGTAAACAGAGATATAACAGTACATTACTGACACAGCATTACTGATACAGCAAATATGTTAATCGGTTCCGGCACCTCCTTTCTGCTAATAGTTTTTGTGATTGATTTATACTTATGCTCCGATTGATACAACCGATTTTTCAGTAGATTCCCGAACAACTAAAGATACCGGTATACGAATGTGAGTAACCTGATGACATTCTTTTGGAATACATTCGACAAGTGTTCTCACGGCGATTTCACCCATCGCGTATTTGTTCACATCGATTGTTGTCAGCGATGGCTGCACCGAGTACGATTTTTCAACGTTATCAAACCCGATTAATGCAATCTCATCCGGCACCCGAATATTGGATTCCTGCAAAAACTGCAGGCATCCGATCGCCATTGCATCGTTTGCAACGATTAAAGCGGTCGGCATAGATTTGGTTGAATGCAACATATCTTTGACGGCATTATAACCGTTATGGATTTTTGTATCTTCCTGGCTAACGGATATCCATGCTTCATCGGGTATTATTCCCGCCTGTTGTAAGGCATATCTGTAACCCTGGAACCGCTCGTTAATACTGGGATGTGCCAGGTCACCACCAATATAACCGATCTTTCGATGTTGTAGCTTCAACAAATGTTCAACGGCAAGCTGCGCCCCCTGATAATTGTTCATTAATACCGTCGAATGTTTGTGATTTTTTAAAGTGAAATCTATCATAACAACAGGTATCGACAATGAATCTATGTACTCGATAAGCTTCGTATTAACCTGGCCGGCTATGAGAACCCCGTCGACATTTCTTTCCTGCAAAAACCGGGGAATTGAATTGGATGGATTATACTCCTTCCGTACTGTTGTAAGGAGGATGTAGTAATTATGATTTTGTGCTTCGAACTCCGCTCCTAAAAATATCTTCGTATAGAACGGTTCGGTTTGGGTGAAATGATCGTAGGAGAGTATAAAGCCGATATTTCCGCTTTTCCTGAGAGCAAGTCCTCTTGCTGAGCTTGTCGGGTAATATCCCAACTCCCGAATGACTCGTTCAACTTTTTCTCTCGTCTTCGGACTAACTTTCCCCTTGTTGTTGAGGACAAGGGAGACGGTAGAAAGAGAAACATTCGCTCTCCTGGCAACATCCTTTATTGTTGGGCGTTGCAACATTCTTGCTTACTCCGGCTAGTTGTCGAAGCGCTTCGATAGAATGGTTAAAAAATATGTGGTTGATATACAATGAGTTATCAGAGCCACTCTTTAAGATAAGAACGTATATATTTTAATTAATCGAAGCGCTTTAATAATAGATAATTTTTATTGGTTTGTCAATACCCCCTGGAATATTTATTTAAAATTTGAAAATCGTTGAAATTTTTAACGGCTTCCGATTATTATCACGCCAAATTCAACCGGTCCGTGGACACCTATTACAAGCGTTTTCTCAATATCGGATGTCCGGCTGGGACCGGAGACAAGCGTAATGGAAGGTATTGATCCGGCAGGATATAGTTGTTTTATTTTTGTAAAACATTTATCAAGAGACTCATACAATTGAGTCTGTTTTGCAATAACAACATGGTATTCGGGAAGAAGCGATAACTCTCTCGGCTCTGACGGATGATTTATCAGTACAACGGTACCTGTTTCGGCAATTAAACCATCGCAGAACGTAACTCCCAGTTTTGCTTCACTAAGAAGTGCACGCCGGTTGTTTGGTTTAACCTCATCAATACACATACCGGGCAAACCCGATAATTGTAATTCTTTAGCCACTCTTCCGCTGATAACAATCTTTTCTTTCTCAAACATATACTTACTGTTCAGTATATCAGATATCCCGTCACCGGAAGCAGATATTTCGCACCACCCTCCCGATTCCTGTATTCGGGATTGAAACCGGTACAGAAGTTTATTTTCCATGTTTTTTATCGCTTCTCATGATTGATCGGAAACTTCGTAATGGTATCCGGGGGAATTGACGATGTGGTGTCCAGCCCGGTGCGGGCATATTTTTACCCAGTAACTTTCGAAAAAACCAACCTACACGCCCGGCAAACTCTAATCGGCCGGGTGAGAGCATAATCCATCTCCAGAGTACCATACCGATCTTTTCGACAGATGATTTATATCCGCGATTCACTATCTCGCGTCGTTCAAAGAGCAGATGATGATGCAGGTCTATCTTAACCGGACAAATATCGGTGCATGCACCGCAAAGCGATGACGCAAACGGCAGGTCTTGCGCATCTTTCATATTGAATAATGTGGGAGTAATAACCGATCCTATCGGTCCTGGATAGACCGATCCATACGCATGTCCACCGACCGATTGATAGATCGGACAAATATTCATACAGGCACCGCAGCGTATACAATAGAGTGCTTCCTTCCACGCGGGGTGTTTCGCAAGCTGTTTCCTTCCGCCGTCGAGAATAACGATATGCAGTTGCCGCGGTCCATCGGGATTATGATATGAACGAGGCCCGTTTATACAGGTTACATAACTGGTCATTCGCTGTCCCGACGCGCTCCGGGGAAGCAGTTTTAGAAAGAGAGGAAGATCATCAAATGACGGAATGATCTTTTCAATACTCATAATAGCAATATGCACTTCGGGTAAAGTCGTGCATAACCGGGCATTTGCTTCATTCTCTACTATTGTAAGTGTACCGGTATCTGCGGTAGCGAAATTCACACCTGTTATACCGACACGGGCTTTTAGAAATTCATCCCGTAAGCGTTCACGCGCAACTGCAGTCAGCTTCACCGGGTCATCCGAGTACGGAATATTCAGTTTCTCATGAAAAAGCCGTGCAATATCTTCTTTTGATTTATGAAGAGCGGGTGCCGTAATATGCGACGGTGTTTCACCGGCAAGCTGAACGATATATTCTCCAAGATCGGTTTCGATGACACGAATGCCGTTCTCTTCCAGCATCGTGTTAAGGTGGAGCTCTTCGGTAATCATCGACTTGGATTTCACGACGGTATGTGCGGACACCCGGCGGATTATATCATATATTATTTTATTCGCTGTTTTATGATCGTCAGCTTCGTGAACAATAGCGTTATTCCGCCGTGCGGATTCGATAAAACGGCGAAGATAGCTGTCGATATTGTCAACCGTTTCTTTCCGGAGTTCATGTGCCCGCCTGCGCAGATCTTCCCAATCGGCGATTTCACTTACAACCTGTTCTCTTTTCAAAAGAGAAATACCGGTCGCTTTTTTTATCTTGCTCCGGAGATCGGCATCCCCGACCGCCTGCCGGGCACGTATTTTGAATTGAGATGACTTCATAGCTACTGTGTTTTGATAATCATGTAATCAAATCGCCCAGAAATTCAATCACATGTTTTGTTTTTAACTCTATCCCCTTTTTGTTTGCGAGTCCCTGCAAGTGCATCAAACAACTATTATCGCAACCCACAACGAGATCGACTTCCGCACGTTGAATCGATGCAAGCTTATCCTCACCCATTGCGGCGGATATTTCGGGGAATTTCGCGGCGAATAATCCGCCGAATCCGCAACATCTGTCCGCCAGGTCCAGCTCAACTAACTCAAGATTTTTCACTGATCGTAACAATTTCCGGGGTTCTTCAGTTATGCGTAATTCCCTCATTATATGACACGAGTCATGGTATGCAACTCTCCCGCTATAAGAGACATCAAAGTCAGTCACACCGAGGCGGTTGACTATATAGTCTGTAATTTCATAGGTTTTTGATGTGATTTCGTGGACTTTTTCTTTTAATACTTCGGGGAGATCCATCTGTGGATAAAATACTTTTACCATACCGGCACATGAACCCGATAACGATACGATTTCGCTTGCGTTTCCGAAGACTTCGATGAAATGTTCTGCGACCCTGCGTGCATCATCGTGATATCCGGCATTGAACGCCGGTTGACCGCAGCATGTTTGTCGCGGATCATAGTACGGATTACAGCCGACCTTACGGAGCAACCTGATAGCCGCAACGCCGGTTTCGGGAAAAAGTTGATCGACTATACATGGGACAAACAAGTGAGGGGTTCGCATAGAAAAGAAATGATTAATGAGAACGGTTATAACAGGTTACCCCGACACGGGGCGGGGTAACCATAGTGTATGTTCATGTACTTTGTTTCCGTTGCATGATCTATTTCCCGGTTAAACACCGGTACCGGCACGCTGGTGTTCTGCAGGTTAATGCGGACCATTTCCGTTAACTCCGCGTCCAATACCGTAGTATACAAACCCGAGGTCCTTCATTTCTTTGGGATCGAATATATTCCGACCGTCGAAGATAAGCGGATTCTTTAATGCCTTTTTCATTTTATCAAAGTCCGGATTCCTGAATTCATTCCATTCGGTTATTATCAGCAGTGCATCTGCCCCCTGCAGTGCATCATAGGACTTCTCGCAGTAGGAAACACTCTTTTCAAGCACATGTTTAACATTATCCATAGCGATAGGATCGTGTACCTGAACGGAAGCTCCGCGCGTGAGCAATTCGTTTATAATTGTCAATGCCGGTGCCTCACGGATATCATCCGTCAATGGTTTGAAAGACAGACCCCATACTGCAAAGGTTTTTCCTTCAAGACTGTTTTTAAAATGGTTGAGGACTTTTTTTATGAGAACATATCGTTGCATTGAGTTAACCTCATCAACGGCATCGAGTATTGCGAGCGGATGGTCGTTCACCTTCGAGGTATTGATCAATGCTTTGACGTCTTTCGGAAAACACGAACCTCCGTACCCAAGCCCGGCGAAGAGGAATTGCGGTCCTATCCGGGGATCACTTCCCATACCTTTCCGGACTAATTCGATGTCGGCGCCGACCTTGTCGCAAAGGTTTGCAAGATCGTTCATATAAGTGATCTTCGTCGCAAGGAATCCGTTTGCCGCATATTTCGTCATTTCCGAACTTCTTTCATCCATGATGATAATCGGATTACCCGTACGGACGAATGGTGCATAAAGGTCTTTCATAACCTTTATTGCTTTTTCATTCGAGCTGCCGACAACAATACGGTCCGGTTTCAGGCTATCCATGACTGCTGCACCCTCTTTTAAGAACTCGGGATTCGACACCACATCAAAAGGCTGGTCAGTCTTTTCTTTGATAATTGCTTTAACCCGATCGACTGTTCCGACAGGGACGGTACTCTTACTGACAATGACTTTATAGCTGTTCATAAAACCAGCTATATCCGCCGAACAGTTAAGCACATGACTCAGATCGGCCGATCCGTCTTCATCCTGCGGTGTCGGTAAACACAGCATAATGACCAAACCGTGTTCAACGCCTTGTTTCAGATCGGTGGTAAATTCCAATCTGCCTTCTTTTACGTTTCTCTTAACCAGATCCTCGAGACCCGGCTCAAAGATCGGGATCTTTCCGTTTTTCAGTGATTCAACTTTAGCGACATTATTATCGACACAAAGTACATCATTACCGGTATCTGCAAGTACTGCCCCCATAACTAAACCGACGTAACCGGTTCCAACGACTGTTACATTCATTTATAACCCCCTCGATTTTTTCATTTTAATCAGCAAGTTAATTGTACAACTAAAATACTAAAGTTTAAGGAAAACTCAAAACAGAATCGTTTCACCTTCAGAGAGAACGCTCACGACTCACCCCCTTTTTCAAGGAGTGTATGGAGATATTTTTCATTATTACGCAATCGAGATACAAGTTGAAAATAATCGGTTAGATCATTGATCGTAGCGATAAAATATCTCGAATGACCGTGTTGATCAAATACGGGAGAAAGTGTCAGCTCATTCCAAAATATAGAAGAATTTTTACGGTAGCATTTAATTATTGTCCGGAATTCCTGTCCGGACTTCAATATATTATCAATGTTTTCAACCGATTTTATATCTGTTTCCGGGCCAAAGAGTATGGAATAGTCGACGTGAATAATATCCTGTGCATTATAACCGGTGATGTGTTCAAATATTCTGTTACAACTCACAAATTGTTTGTTATGCATCCGATCGACCAGGGCCATACCGATATCGTTTTTTGTGACGATCCGGTTCTTCAGAGTCAATAAGTCCTCTGTTTCTTTTTTATCGGTTATATCCCGAACCATCCCACGAATTGATATACCGGATCCGTTAACCGGGTCACCGGTCGCTATCGATGCTTCAAATATTCTCTGCTCGCCGTCTTGCCGTACGACCTCCCATTCGACATTGTTTGTCGATAACCCTGTTTCACATACTTTTCTGAATAACTCTTTAACCTCAGACCTACTGCTTTCGGTAAGAACATCATAGAGTGATTTTCTCTTTAATGTTTTGGGAGGAAATCCGGTCAACCGACAGAAGTGTCTGTTGAAATACACAAATTGCCCATCCGGAAACACCTCATAATAGCCATCCTCCATATCTTCAAAGAGTGATTTGTATTGTTTTACTTTTTTATCGAATACGTGATTTTCTATTTGACCGTTTGATGTATATCCGGTCAACTGACCTAACCGCGAAAGTATTTTCATAAAACGAAATCTTTTTTTGGTTTGTGTTATAAATATGTTTATTGATTAATGTATCTGTTACGATAAGAATATTCCGCCGATACAGAAGGGCGGTATGATCCTGAAAATTTAGAGTTTTCTTTCATATTGTGATTAATTTTATTGAAGCACTTTTTGCACAGCCTGCAATATTTCGTTCGGTTTGTAAGGCTTTTGTAAGTATGCTTTTGCTCCGAGCTCAAAAAGATTGTTTTTTAATTCCTCCTCCAGGTAGCCGCTGGCTAATATTATCTTTTCATTCGGTTGTAATTGCTTTACGTGAAGAAATAAAGCCTGGCCCGATAATTTAGGCAATCCCATATCCATGATAACGGCATCGATATCGGCTCTTCGCTCTTTATATATAGTCAGAGCCTCACTTCCGTCATTTGCTTTTAAAACAGTATATCCTTTTGAGGTTAAAACCTCTTCAAGCAAGGTGCATAATATTTCTTCATCCTCGACAATGAGGATTGTTTCTTTATTACCGTTCCGTATTTCTTCAGTTTTTACTTCGACAGACTGAACGGCTTCCGCTTCTGTTCCGGGGAGATAGAGCATAAATGATGTTCCTTTTCCGGATTCCGAAACGACATCAATCATCCCCTGATGCGCCTGCATGATACCAAAGACAATCGATAAACCAAGTCCGGTACCTTTCAATTTTGTCGTATAGAAAGGATCGAATATTTTTCTGACGACCTGTTCAGGCATACCGCACCCGTTATCGGACACAACAATTCTTGTATATTTTTTATGATCCTTCTTTATCAGACTACGTGGTACACTACTTGCATCTACTTTGTCAACCGTAATCCGGATTTCCCCTGTTCTGGTGCCGTTCGGACTGTCATTGATCGCATCCCGTGCATTAACACATAAGTTGAGTAACACTTGATATAATTGGCCTTTATCACCAAGGATGAAAGAGATATCGGGTGATATAGTTGTTTTAACAATAATGTTTTTTTCAATTGTATGATGTAGGACTTTCGTTAAATCATTTACGATATCTTGTATTTTAACCGGGGTAAGATGAACCTCATCGGATTTCGAGAACGTTAATAAACGGCGCGCCACGTCTGCACCCCGTTGCACGGCATGTTCACACATCTCTTTATATTTTAATACCGATGAATCCTTATCCGGTATTTTTGATCCTAAAACAGATAATCCGGACTGAATGATTCCGAGTACATTATTAAAATCATGGGCTATGCCGCCGGCGAGTTGTCCGAGACTCTCCATCTTTTGCGTTCGCTGCAAATGCTCTTCAAGGGTTTTTTCTTTGCTAATATCCCGGATGAATCCACGGAAATAAAGTTGACCCGTTATATCATCAAAATATGCATTCGAGGTGATCAGGCATGCAATTGTTTTTCCCCCTTTCGCACGGAGCAATACCTCAAAATCCTTAACATATCCATTTTTTTTCAATAGCTCCCGGTATTCATCCCTCTGCCCGGGATGAACATACAAATCTCTTCCTATGTTTACCTTTTTTAACTCATCCTTCGATTCATAGCCGAGCATCTGAACACCGGCGGAATTAATGTCGATAATTGTTCCGTCGTACGTACTTGTGAAAACACCATCCCTGGAGTCTTCGAATAGCTCGCGGTATTTCGCTTCCGAAGTCTTGATCTGTTGAAATAGATGAGCATTTTCCATGCCGATCGTTGCATATCCCACAAATAACTGAACGAGCTCAAATTCCCCGGATGAGAAAGGCGCGTTATTACGCCGAACAACCGAGAAAGTGCCGAGGATTTTATTTTTCGTATGCATCGGGACACAAATAATGTGCTCTTCTTTTGCACGCTTTCGCCCATGGTGATATGATCGGGAATCATCCTGTGCATTGTTTACCAGCTCGGCTTTCCCCGATTGAACCACCGAACTGACAATGCCTTCTCCAAACGGGATTTCTTCTTTTTCCGATTCGATTTGTTTTCCATCCGCATCAACGACTATATAAGGCCGAAGAACATCGTTTGCCCGATCCAGTATATGGATGCCGCATTCGTTAAACCGTATAATTTCATTCAGTACTCTCAACGTTTGTTTTAAGACTTCATCGGGCTGCAATGTGGTAAGCATAGATGTCGATACTTCAAGCAACCGTTTTCGTTGATCTGCTAAACGCTGTAGTTCATTATCCCGTTGTTTCCTCTCAAGCGAATGAGAGATAGTTTCTCCGACAATACGTAATACACCGGCTGTTTCAAAAGACCAGTTTTTAATTTCAGCAACTGTCCCGAATCCAAAGAAGCCTATCAATGATTTCTCGATTCGAAGCGGCACACATAATACAGACCGTAATCCCATGGATGCGAGAAAGTATCTCTCCCGGTGTGCTTCAAGAGGAAGCATTGAAACATCGGCTATTCTGATTATCTCAAACTTCGTTAATTTATCCTGCCACCAGGGGATCGACTCTACAGGGATAGTAAGTTTGCGGTTTATTAAGGAAGCAACACCTTCGTTGTACCATTCAGAAGCAACGGAATATTCTTTCGTATCGTTATTATATATGAAAGCGAAACTACGATCCACTCCCGTAAATACTCCTACATCTTCCAGCGTATTATCAATACCTTCATCTATTCTTTCTGCCGGCAGATTAATAAATCGGCTCGATATGCTTGCAATAAATTTTTCGAAATCTACCCGGTACCGGAGTTCGGCTTCGATCTCTTTTCGTTTCGTGATATCGCGCACGATCGCCTGAACCAGCGAATCCTTCTCAAATGTTACCCTATTCAGGGTTATTTCAGTTTCAAGCACCGTACCATTTTTCCGGGAATACGTATATTCGAATGACTGTGGTATTCCCCGCAAGGCTTTATTAATATATTCTTGAATTTTTTCTTTCGAACATGAACCATCGGGTTGAAGAACAGGCGAGAATGCATACGGATGTTTACCCAGTAATTCTTCCCGTGAATAGCCAAAGAGCACCTCGGATTTAAGATTACAATCGACAAATGCTCCTTCCTTTACAAGAAAGATAGCATCAAGTGCACCATTAAAAAACGTGCTGAATTTATTCTCAGTATCCGGATGTGTCCTGCCGGATGCCGGGATTTCCGATTTTATACTATATGTTAATGCCTGTTTTTCTTGTATGATCAAAATAATCTCCAATAAGATCTGATAAAGATCAGTATATAACCACTCCGCATTGCAATTATAAAACGAGCTATCACACCGAACCTAGCGATCAATGCTCAAAGAATAAGTTTTACTGTTAAACAAATCGGTACAAATATCAATGGTTAAATAAAGAAAAATCAGACAATTACGCTATGCTGTATATCACAAAACGGTAAAGTGATAAATAACAATGCTATAGGAAGGGGTATCTAAAAGGGAAAGAGTAAATCAGAGTATATGTTGGTGATATGATTCCGGGATCCAAATAGTAATGTCATTCATTGAAGAAGCGCTTTATGAGACATTATATTGGTCACTACCTGATCAGCGAGAATTTCACCAAGGGCACGGTAAAACCCGTTGACCGGTTACTCACCATCCGGTATGAATTGCAACAGCCCGGTATATATGTTTAGTCTTCGTCCGATGATGAGCGATTCTCCGGCTGGAAATAGAAATAAGGAGCTTTCATGGTCGCCATACCCACCTGTGATTTGCCTTCTATCAGGTAACTTCCGTATGCTTCTGTGCGTGCAGTACCGCCCCCGTATCCTTCATACCACATATAGTAAATACCATCGATCTTTTCAACGGTCGTAAACCAGATCGCTCCTTCATCCCACTCGCCCTCTTCCCCGCGACTAAAGATGGGGTTGTCCGCATACTTATCCCAATGGATCAGATCTCTTGACGTCGCCAGTCCCGCATAGAATGGATAATCCTTGTGCCGGTCGGATCCGCAATAGACCATGTAATACAAGTCGCCTTCCTTAAATATACGCTGAGTCTCGACGGTAAAACTATCCCACGTACCTTCCGAACCCACCGGAACAGCGAGGGAATATGAAGGTTCCGTATATCGAAATCCGTCGTCGGATGTTGCGTAATGAATCTGGAAGCCATCCTTACCGGGTACTTCCTTCCAGAAGTAACGGTAAAAAATCCCGTCCCGATAGACAACTTCGGGTGCTCCCCCAATGATAACAGGGTTATCCTCGTACTTTCGAAAATTATATCCGTCTTCGGAAACGGCAAGGCAAATCGCCCTGTCGGCCAAAGGACTGACGCCGGTATAGTAGAGATAGATAGTTCCGTCGACAATGATCGCAGCGGGATCAAGTGCGTGTCTCTCGTCCCAAGTTCCCGGACCGCCTACATCGATGATTGGGTCGGGATGAATCTCCCATGTGTAACCGTCGAACTTATCCTTCGGAATTGTTGCCAACCCAATTCTGTCATGTCCTCCCTGCTGTCCGCGAAAATACATGAAGTAAACATCACCGATGAGAAGCAGATCGGGGTTGGCGGTTTGTGATTCACGCCAGGTTCCGGGTTCAGCCGGGAAAATAGGATTACCGTGGAAGCGTTCCCATACAAATTCGGGTGCTTCATCTGCCGTTTTGGACAGTTGAACTCCAGACTCAGTCTTATGCGATTCGGTGGAGCATCCGGCACTGTGAAGAATACCAATACCGGTAATTGATATGATTAATATTAAAAACATGAGTTTTGATTTAAACATTTTTTTTCAATCCTTTATTTGCTCTGTTCAATGAAAACAGCAGAAAAAAACTATATATTGACTAGCCTACATCCTCCCAATATGCCTCTCGGTTTTTACCGCTTCTTGTGTTGAATTGCTCCATTATTGCATAATTCGACTTTCTTTGCTATATTTAATGTTCGTCAAGCCGGGCCCTTAGCTCAGTTGGTCAGAGCAGCGGACTCATAATCCGTTGGTCGTAGGTTCAAGTCCTACAGGGCCCACAATAGTCTTCATTTCCTTCCCGCGTTCTTAGCACGTTTCCATTGACACCGAATGTCACACTAATAAACACCTTTGGACAACCCGCCATCTACGGAGAGCGTTGTACCGCCGATATAACTCGCTTTCTCCGAAACCAGAAATGCAATTGCCGATGCCAATTCCTTTGGATCACCCATCCTCCCCATCGGTATATTTTTCGATGCATTCAGTATTTGTTCTTCGACCGACGAATTATCTTTTTCTGCCCGTGATTTATATATTTCACTCAAACGACCGGTTAATATAAATCCGGGAGCCACTGCATTAAACAATATATTACTTGACGCATATTTGTTCGTTAAAATCCTGTTCAGCGCGTGAATACCGGGCCTCAATGTCGATGATATAATAAGATCATCTATCGGTTGCTTTGCGGCAATTGAAGATATGGTTACGACGCGTCCCCATGTTTGATTTTTCATATACGGCAGAACGAACCGGATAAAACGAATCATACTCATAAGAACAAGATCAAATCCCTTTGTCCATGTATCATCGGTGATATCTTCGAAATCTGCAACCGGAGGACCGCCGGTATTATTCACAAGAATATGTATCGTTCCGAAATTGTTAACCGCGACATCGACTACGTTTCTGATATCATCCGGTACCGAGATATCGGCAACGACGGGAAGAACTGTTCCTCCCGTATTCTTATGTATCTCATGTGCTGCCTGTTCAATGGCTGTTTTATTCCTCGAACACATAACAACACGCGCGCCTTCCCCGGCAAGCGCATGTGCGGTTGCAAATCCCAATCCCTGACTTGAGCCGGTAACAATTGCTATTTTATCTTTGATCCCTAAATCCATACTTTTAGTTAGTCTATAGTTCGATATATACTGATTTAATGTAACCTCATATGACAATGAATCTCTGATATACCTGTATCACTTTTTGACAAAATAAACATCCCGTGCACGGGCTGTCCCCAGCATAAACCCTTCAACGATATTCATATCATCACGTATAAAACGAATCTCCCACCCGTTCCGGGTGAATGTATCCTTACCGGAATATCGTAACGGGCCTTCCAACATAGAATGGTCTTTTATGAACAGTTTCCCATCTTCAACTATCAGATTACAACTCACACCGAAATCCGGATTGGAAAAATATCCCGTATAATCATGCAAATACTCAGCGATGAGTTCCTCAAAATAAATATCGATTATATCTCTGCTTAGTCCGGCAGGATTGATCGATCCTAAATTACATAGTATAACACTCGAAAAGTTATGGGCCGGAATTCTATCATATTGAGCACGGAAACCCATAAAAGCACCGGAATGACCGACCAATTCCAATCCATGATACGTGTTAAAATCAAGTCCGAATGCATAATCCAAGGTGTCGCCATTGGTCAGGATTCCACGCGTATGCATTATATCAAGCAGATGCGGCGCCTGATCGAGTCGATTATTGTAAAAATTCTGATCCCAGAGGAATAAATCGGCGATAGTAGTATAGAGTCCTCCCGGTCCGACACCCTCGAAATTCCAAAGGTAACTAAGGTTAAAAGAGGATTCCTCACCGGGTTGATAGCTCAGAACACGGTTCCTTATCATTTCATTTCGGTTGTCGTGGAAATGGGTGTTGCTCATGCCGAGCGGTTCAAATATATTTTGGCGGGTAAACTCTCTCAATGATTTCCCCGTGACGCGTTCTACAAGTATCGCCATGAGTGTATATCCGCTGTTACTATATACATGTTCATCACCGGGAAGGAAATGCAAATCGCTTTGCCGTTTAATGACATCTAAAAATTCAGGCGTCGAGATCTCACCGGCAACGTCGATGTCCGCGATTGTCATTAATGCGTAAAGGTCCCGTAATCCGCTCGTGTGGTAGATCAGACTCTTCACGGGAATCGGTCGCTCATATTCCGGTAGTTCCGGTATAAATGTTCTTATGTCATCATCGGGAGCAATATCCCCCCGGTCAATAAGAACCGCTATTGCCGCCGCGGTAAATTGTTTTGATACCGAACCCACATAGAAAACCGATTCCGGCGCTATCGGTTCTTGATTCTCCAGGTTGGCAAACCCGTAACCGCGCTGATAGATTATTTCTCCGTTATGATAAATTCCAACCGCACAACCGGGCGATCCCGGGACGTCCCATTGGGAGAAAATAGCATCGATTTTATCCCGGTGTGATTCAGGTTGTTCAACCGCATAAAGAGAAATTGTTGTAAAGATAATAAGTAATGATGTGATAATCGATTTGGTCATATAATTTCTCAGATAGGTACTAACACTATGGTTTTATTCCAATATATCCTTTTTGCGATTTAAACATCAGTAATCCTATCAACCCAACCGGCGGATGAGCATAAGCATAGATGTGTTTTTTCCTTCAGCGCATCACGTATCTTATCTGTACACTCCAACTAAATCCAGCAGAAACGCATATTGCAATGCTACTTCACGTAAACCTTCGAACCTGCCGCTGGCTCCGCCATGTCCTGCTTCCATATTCGTGTAAAGCAGGATGACACTATCACCGATATTAGATTCTCTTAATTTTGCCGTCCACTTCGTCGGCTCCCAGTACTGTACCTGTGAATCATGCAATCCCGAAGTAATAAGCACATGCGGGTATTCCCGATGTACAATGTTATCGTACGGAGAATAGGAGAGCATATATTGATAGTATTCCGGATCGTTCGGATTTCCCCACTCGTCATATTCTTGTGTGGTTAACGGGATTGAATCATCGAGCATCGTGGTCACAACATCGACAAACGGAACGGCTGCTAGTATGCCCTTATAAAGCTCAGGCCGCATGTTGATAACCGCACCCATCAACAATCCTCCGGCACTTCCACCCTGGGCAAACGTTTTTTCCGGACTGCTGTATCCTTCGGCATGTAAATACTCCGTGCACGCTATAAAATCCGTAAAGGTGTTTATCTTGTTCAATAATCTACCCTCTTCATACCAATATCTTCCCATCTCCTGTCCGCCGCGTATATGAGCTATGGCATAAACGAATCCGCGATCGAGTAAACTGAGGCGGTTGGAACTGAAAAACGGACTCATTGATGCACCATAGGATCCATATCCGTAAACAAGCAGGGGATTGTTTCCGTTCTTCTCCAATCCTTTGCGATACACAATAGAGATCGGAATCCGTGTACCGTCATCTGCAGTTGCATATAAGCGTTCGGTCACATAATTGTTCAAATCGAAATTACCAAGCACCTCTGTTTGTTTTAGGAGCTCACGTTCACCCGTCTTCATATTGTAATCAAACGTTGAAAACGGTGTTGTGAGCGACGAGTAACCATACCGCAATGTCTCCGAATCGAATTCCGGATTCTGAGCGATAAAAGCAACATAGGCCGGTTCCCCGAAATCCAGATAATGTTGTTCGTCCGATACCCGGTCGATGATCCTGATATGATTCAATCCTTCATTTCGTTCACTCACGACAATGAAATCCCGAAACAGTTCAACTCGTTCGAGCAGTACGTCTTCACGATGGATAATAAAATCCTCCCAGTGCCGCCTGGCGGTCCGGTTAACCGGGGTTGTCATGAGTTTATAGTTTGGTGCGTTCAGGTTCGTTCGTATGTAAAATACATCCCCTGCATGATCTATCCAGTATTCATGATCGCGTTGTCTCGGCTCAATAATACGGAAAGATTCCTCCGGATTACCGGCAGGTAAAATCCGTTGTTCCGACGAAACGGTACTGCCGGATGTTATGATTATGTATTCTTTCGATTTTGTTTTACTGACCCACGTCCTGAAAGTCTCGTCCTGCTCCTCGTAAACCAACTGCGTCCGATCCGGCGAATGGCCGATCTCATAACGATAAATCTGATACGATCGTAATGTTTGCGGATGTTGGCGGGTATAAAAAACCGTTTTATTATCGTTTGCCCAGACGAGATTCGGGGTGATATCGGAAATTTTGGTATCGAGTAATTCTCCCGTTGTGAGATCCTTAAAATAGACGGTGTACAATCGTCTACCGACGGTGTCGATTGCAAAGGCAATGGTTGTATGGTCCGGACTCATAGTAACACCGGTAAGGTTAAAAAATGCATATTCCTCTGCCTTCTTGTTTACATTGAGTATAATTTCTTCCGGAGCATCCATCGATTCTTTTCGCCGGCAGTATATCGGATATTCGCTTCCTTCTTCAAACCGGGTATAGTAATAATAGCCGTTTTCTCTGTAGGGAACGGATTTATCGTCTTCGCGCACACGGCCCCGCATCTCGTTATAAAGACGTTCCTGCAATCGCTCCGTATGAGCCATCATATCAATAAGAAATTCATTTTCCGCTTCAATATATCCAATAACCTCGGGATTATCACGATCATTTAACCAATAATAATTATCGATCCTTGTATGGCCATGGATGGTTAACTCTTCGGGGTGTTTCTCGGCAACCGGTGGAGGAACATTCTCTGCACGTCGGGGAGTCGATTCGCACGCAACAAGAGACGAAAAAAGTAGCAGTATGCATACGTGAAGATAGAACGTATAGTTTTTTCTCATGATAGTTATCCCTCCTGGTTTATGATACTATTATTGTAACAATAAAAACATCCATACGTTACTGTCGCTCATCAAAACAAGACGATTGTTACTTACGGCTATACGCTGGATTTTTTGAGGATCGGACATATATTGTAAAAGGCTTATTCGTTCGATCGGGTGACGAAGAACACCACGATAAATATCGATGGTCTCATCACGAAGTAACAGTATATAATCTCCCAATGTAGTAAAATCTTTATAGCGGGGGAGCGTACGCGTTGTGAATTCCCGGTAGGGGCTGCCGAACTGATCATAAAACAGGAGTCGGTTCCCGTCCCGGACCGCAATTAAATCATCGCCGTAGAGCTCGATCTTTCTGGGAGAGCTGATCCTGAATCTGCCTGCCTCCATACCGCCGAATGTTCTTCGATGACGGTCAATACCGCCGAACGAAACAATGCGCAAATTCTCCTCATCGACCACAAACAGATCACCCTGGCGGTTCATCGTAATCCCGACAGGATAACCGAATTGTTCTATCTCGAATCCGATGTTCCTGGTCTCAAGCGTGCCGACGTATGTCAGTCGCCGGTCAAAACGTTGAACACGGTGATTTCCGTAATCGGCGACGAAGACGTCGATACCGTTTTCAGCCCATACATCCGAAGGCCGGTCGAATTCATGGTTACCCCAACCATACCCGCCTATTGATGTTTCGATAAATGCGTTCCGGTTAAGTTTATGTACCATATTCGCACCGCGGTCCACTACGTATACATTACCGGACGGATCGATACTCGCTGCCGCGATTTCGCGGAAACCGCCGGTCTGTCCGATTAATGTCAGGCGCCATGTCTCCTGGGTAGGGAGATCGAAAATCTGTGCAGATATATTCTGAGAAAACAGGATCCCCAGCAATATAAGGACTGCTCTTATCTTGTTATGCTTATCCATACCCGGCCTCTCCCTTCTCAATCAATTATCGAATCATTGTTTTCAAACTTTCACGAGCTTTGGATGTATGACGCCGTCGATTTTTGCTATCTCTTCAAGCGTTTCTACGCGAAGATCGTTATCGAGACCGATTATGGTAAGCGCCTCTTCCCCGACAGCTTTTCTGCCTAGACTTAACGTCGCAATGTTAATATTTGATTTCGCCAGGATAGTACCTACGGCTGCAAGCATACCGGGCCGGTCTATATTCCAATAAAACAACATAAAACCCGTTGGTTCGATCTCAACACGATACTCATCTATCTGGACAAGACGTATGGCGTTAACCCCGAAAACCGTTCCCGAGAGCTTCCGTTTCTCCTTATCTGTTTGATATTCAACCGTGATGCGTTGAGCATAGTTGCCGGTCGAAGTACCTTTTCGTTCAATCATGCCGATACCCATTGCACGTGCATAATAGGGAGCATTTACCTCGTTTACCGGCTGATCCAGATGAGGCGATAACACCCCCCGAAGGACCGCCGATTTCAGGACCTCAAAAGAAGCGTGAAGGCCCTCTCCGTCTACGGCAAACGTTACAGATTTCAGTTTACCCTCCATGATCTGGCCGGCAATACTCCCGAGACGTTCGGAGAGTGTGAGATACGGTTTATGGTCATCTCTGACGGAGAACTGTGCCGCACTTATGTTCACCGCGCCTACAAGCGATCGTTCTTTCAACGCATCGGCAATCTGATGTGCGATCTGCACTGCTACCTTTTGCTGTGCTTCGACGGTTGAGGCACCGAGATGAGGAGTTACCACCACTTTCGGATGTTTCAGCAACGCGGAATCCGGCGGCGGCGGTTCTTGTTCAAACACATCCAGTGCCACACCTGCGATATGACCTTCGTTGAGAGCGGGGAGTAGTGCGTGCTCATCAATTATGCCACCGCGGGCACAATTCACGATCCGCACACCGCGCTTACATTTCTTAATCGTTTCGGCATTCAGCAACCCACGGGTATCGTCGGTCAGGGGGGTATGGATGGTAATGTAATCCGATCGCCGGAAAAGTTCATCCAGAGAAACCGATTCCATGCCCAGCGTCCCGATGACATCATCGGATACCAGGGGATCGTATCCAAGAATATTCATACCGAAGCTTTGCAACCGTACCGCGACTTCCTTCCCGACTTTCCCGATACCGATAATTCCTATCGTTTTCCCGAACAGCTCAACTCCCTGATACGTTTTTCTGTCCCATACCCCCTCACGTAATGATGTACATGCCTGAGGAATATTACGCGCCAGCGACATTAACATCGATATTGCGTGCTCCGCAGTTGATACGGTATTTCCGCCGGGGGTATTCATCACTATAACACCCTTGCGGGTTGCAGCTTCGACGTCGATGTTATCGACTCCGGTCCCCGCCCGTCCGATAAGCTTCAGGTTTGTACCATGCTCTATTATTTTATCTGTCACCTGTGTACTGCTTCTGACAATAAGCACATGGTAATCAGCAATAATGTCTACGATCTGTTCTTCTTTTAAGCCGGTTTTTTTGTCTGCAATAAAACCCTCGTTTGCCAGTATTTCCACACATGCATTATCGACCGGGTCGGCTATAAGTATTTTATATGTCGTATTCACAACAATGTCCTGTTATATTGTTCTTTTTATTTTAATAATACTTCCTGTGCAGCAAGTAAACCGTTTCCTACCTGTATCTTCGCACCGACTTCAACAAGGGTTCGTTCGAGCGCAGCCATCATTGTCATCATATCGAGTTCATCGTAATAGCCAAGATGTGAGATACGAAATATCTTACCTTTCAGATGTCCCTGACCTCCCGCAACGGTAATGCCGTACTTTTGCTTTAATATAGAGTTAAACTTTTTAAATTCAATACCCTCCGGTACATACACCGCTGTCAGGGCATTCGACGGAGATGAACTTAGTAACTTCAAACCGAGCGCTTTGCATCCTTCGCGTATGGAATCCGCAAGTTTTTGGTGACGTGCCCAGACATTTTCTATACCTTCCTCGCGAAGCATGTTCAAGGCTTTCTCCAGTCCGATAAACAATGTTACTGCCGGTGTCCACGGAGTATCGTTTTTGTCGAGCGCTTTTTTCGCTGCCTTCAAATCAAAATAGTAACTTGGCAAATCGGATTTTTCCGCTAACTTCCACGCACGTTCGCTCAAGGTAATATGCGATAAACCGGGAGGGATCATTAATCCTTTTTGAGAACCGGTCACGACGATGTCGAGATCCCACTCATCCATTTTAATCTCCATCGCACCAACCGAAGTAATGCCGTCAATAGCAACCACAATATCGTTGTTATGCTTATGAATCGCATCGGCAATTGCCTTGATATCCGTAGCTGTGCCCGTCGACGTTTCGCTGTGCGTGAGATACACCGCTTTTGTATCCGGATTACTTTTCAGGCTCTCGATCACCGTATCGGTTGAAACAGGAGTTCCCCATTCTGTCGCGAGTTCCACGGCGTTACAACCATACGCGTTGAGTATCTCGCCCCACCGCTCACCGAATTTACCGCCATTCACATACACCGCGGTATCACCCTTTGATAATATCTCTGCAACCGATGCTTCCATTGCACCGGTTCCCGACGAGGTCAACGTCATAACACCGTTATCAGTCTGAAAGAGATATTTTAAATTCTCATTCACGCTCGCTAATATTTCCTGGAATTCGGGATGACGATGATGAATCATCGGTTCTGCCATCGTAAGCATAATTTGTTCGGGTACCGGTGTCGGACCCGGAGTATACAACCGTTTCTTAATCATACTATATTCTCCTATGTATTCGATGAGTTAGTATTAACTTCGTTATGTAATACTTGATCAATAAGTTTCATAAGTTCGGGTTTACCTTCGCCTTTTACCGATGAATACGGCAAGACGGCTCTGCAGAAGGTGTTGGTTTGTTGCATGGTATTCTGAATATCCTTCACCCGTTGTTGTAATTTATGGCGCGGGATTTTATCCGATTTCGTAAGGACAATTCCGTACGGAATGCGGTAAAAATCGAGCCACCGTATCATCGCGACATCCAGCTTCGTAGGTTCATGACGAGCATCCGTGATCATTAGTCCGAGTTTCAGGTTTTTACTGCTCTTCAGATACCCTTCAATGAGGTGTTTCCAACCGGACCGTATTTTATCGGGTACTTTTGCATAACCGTATCCCGGTAAATCGACGAAATATATAGTACCATTAATCCTGTAATAATTAATGACACGTGTTTTCCCCGGTTGCGAACTTGTTTTTGCAAGCGCTTTACGATTACACAGTGAGTTGATTAAACTCGACTTCCCGACATTTGATCTTCCTAAAAAAGCAATTTCGGGAAGCATGGATGAGGGTATTTGTCCAAGCGCTGCAACACTAATAATAAACTCTGCGGTGTTAATTTTAAACATACACTTCTATAAAATAAAAAAAGGGAAAATGAAAATCACCTTTTTGATGCGGTGAACTCATTTTCCCTTCAAATATTGCCTAAATCGTTCGTTATTTATCTTCTTTCTCTTTCCCGTCCGATTTGTCCTCTTCACCGGTATCATCGGGTTTTTCGGATATCTCTGGTGTATCCGATTCTTTATCTGACGATTCTTCCGCGGCCTCCGCGGTTGTTGCTTCTTTTTTCACTTCCTCTGCCTGCTGATCGGTTGTCTCTTTATCTTTCTTCTTTTTGACAGGTGTTGCGGCTGCCGTTTTTTCGGCTTTTTTCTTTTGTTTTGATTTTTTGGTCACTGTTTCATTATAATCAACCAGTTCTATGATCGCCATATGTGCACCGTCACCATCCCGCTGTCCGAGTTTAACAACACGGGTGTATCCTCCGTTTCGTTCGAGAACTTTTGGTGCTATTTCATCGAATAGTTCCCGTACTATTACAGGGTCTTTAATAAAGCGGGATACCATTCGCCGTGCGTGGATATTCTTGGTTTCACTGCCGCTCTCGCTTTGATACGCCAGCTTCGCCCGTGTGATAATCGGTTCGATGGTCCTTTGTGTCGCTTTTGCTTTTGCCAGTGTTGTCCGTATCCGCTTATGTTGAATTAAAGATGTCGATAATGCGGAAAGCGTTGCACGGCGGTGGCTCGCCGTACGGCCTAATTTAGATCCAGTTACTCGATGTCGCATTGCTACACTCTATCCTTAGTTGTATCTTTCTTCCGGTAGAGTCGGAATCAAGATTGGTTGTTTTATAAAATTTACTTTCTACTTCCTTTAAGGTATCGATCAACATCCATACCAAATGATAAACCGAAGTTTTTCACAAGATCCGCAAGTTCATTCAGTGATTTCTGACCGAAATTACGGTAATTTAATAATTCCTGTTCGGTTTTATCTACTAGTTCACCGACAGTTTGAATACCCGCTGCTTTAAGGCAATTATGGGATCGAACCGAAAGTTCGAGTTCATCGATACCGAGGTTTAGGATTTTCCGAATACGCAGAACCTCCGGATCAACTTCATCATCGTCGGCATCGGTCGAATCCTTCGGCGTGAGGCTGAAATTTTCAAAATACATAATATGTTCGCGAATGATCGACGCCGCATCTTTCACGGCATCTATCGGCGTAACCGAACCGTCTGTTTCAACTTCGATGATCAGTTTTTCGTAGTCAGTCCGTTGCCCGACACGGGTTTGTTCAATAAAGTACCGGACATTAAGCACCGGAGAAAAAATCGAATCAATAGCAATCATCTCATCGGGAAAATCCGATTTATCGATATCTTCACTCGGCGTGTAGCCGATACCGGTTCCGATCTTTATCTCGAGCTCGGTATCACAATCGTCGTTCAGCGTTGCGAGATGCAGATCGGGATTGAGAATGGCGAATGATCCGTTGGCGCTTTGGTGCAGATCCTTTCCGGTGAGTTCCGCCGGACCTTTCAGGGGTACGGTTATTTTCGCCGATTTTTCGGTTCCGGGTCGAACACGTACTTCTTTTAAATTCAGAATAAATTCCGCTGCATCTTCAACCATACCGGGGATATTGGTAAACTCGTGTAATACGCCTTCCACGCGTACACCGACAATGGCTGCACCCGAAATTGAAGACATCAATGTACGTCGCAATGAATTGCCGAGCGTGACACCGTATCCTTTTTCAAGCGGTTGTATGGTAAATCTGCCGAATGAATCATTGTAACTGCTCTCATCGAGCGTGACCCTGTCCGGCATTTGAATATAAGATTGTATCATAGTCTATAGCCTCGCTACCGTTTACTTGGAGTATAACTCAACAATGAGTTGTTCGTTTGCGTTAAGCGGAATATCTTCTCTCTCCGGAACATTCAGAAATGTTCCGCTGACACTTGCCTTATCAAGAGACAGCCACGGCAGCATCGCAGTATCTTTCATCCGCTTCATTGAATTGTGAATGACATCCAACTTTTTACTTTGTGGTTTGGCTTCGATAATATCACCGGGTCGGATCAGATATGAAGGAATATCCACGATACGGCCATTCACCGTAAAATGCCGGTGGCGGATAAGCTGCCGTGCTGCTTTTCGGGACGGCGCTAATCCTAACCGGTAGACGACATTGTCAAAACGCCTCTCGAGTATTTTAACGAGAGTTTCACCTGTCTTACCGGGTTGTTTGAGTGCTTTTTCATAGTAATTACGGAATTGCCGTTCAAGCACACCGTACATACGTCGGACTTTCTGCTTTTCACGTAGCTGTATCCCGTACTCGGAAATTTTTTGCCGTCTGCTTAAACCATGTTGCCCGGGCGGATAGTTTCGTTTTTCAACCGGACATTTTTCGGTATAACATTTTATTCCCTTGAGAAAAAGTTTCTGCCGTTCCCGACGGCATAACTTACAAACTGCTTCAGTGTAACGCGCCATGTATCCTTTCCTTTTATAGTAACATCAAATTAAACACGTCGTCTCTTTGGCGGCCGACATCCGTTATGCGGTATCGGTGTAACATCGCGAATACTGCTGATTTCCAGGCCGTTCGCCTGTAATGAACGGATTGCAGCTTCACGCCCCGAACCCGGGCCTTTCACAAACACTTCTACTTTGCGCATACCATAATTGTACGCTTCTTTAGCAGCCGCTTCCGCAGAGACCTGGGCTGCAAAAGGTGTATTCTTTCTGGAACCCTTAAATCCGTTTTTTCCCGATGAAGACCAGGAAATTGTGTTGCCGTAAATATCGGTAATGGTCACGACAACATTATTAAATGTTGCCTTGATATGTACCCGCCCGTTTACATCGACGTGGACCTTACGTTTTTTCTTGCTTGGTGACTTTGCCACCGGTACCTCCTGCTAATGTGTGAACAAAAATAAATAAAAACAGATTACTTCTTCGCCGCCACTTTCTTCTTACCGGCAACTGTTTTGCGTTTCCCTTTACGTGTACGGGCGTTCGTTCTCGTCCGTTGTCCGTTTACGGGTAGTCCGCGGCGATGACGCAAACCGCGATAACAGCCGATGTCCATCAATCGCTTGATATTCATCTGTGTTTCGCTTCGCAGCGCACCTTCAACTTTGTAGTCCGATGTAATGACCGATCGGATCTGTGCTACTTCATCGTCACTCAAGTCACCGATTTTCTTCGTATGATCGACACCGGCTTTATCTAAAATATCTGCCGCAATGGATCTGCCGATTCCGAAGATGTATGTCAACCCGATGACCGAATGTTTGTTTTTTGGTAAATCTACGCCAGCAATACGTGCCACCTGAGACCTCCTAGCCTTGCCGTTGTTTATGCTTTGGATTTTTACAAATTATTCGTACGACACCTTTTCGCCGAACGACTTTACAATTATCGCATAGTTTTTTTACTGATGCACGGACTTTCATTATCTCATTCTCCGCAAATACTATTTGTATCTATATGTGATTCTTCCTTTGGTCAAATCATACGGTGATAGTTCAACCGTTACCTTGTCTCCGACCAAAATTTTTATAAAATTCATTCTCATCTTACCGGAGACGTGTGCAAGTATTTCATGCCCGTTCTCCAGTTTTACCCTGAAATGGGCATTGGGTAATGTTTCTGTAATAACACCGTCGACTTTTATCGCTGCTTGTTTCGCCATAATTTCTGTTAAGCTACTTTCGATAAAATTTCAGCTTCACCGTTCCTGACTATAACCGAGTGTTCATAATGCGCTGACAACCGTCCGTCAGCAGTGAGAATCGTCCAGCCGTCTTTTGCAACCTTTACCCTGAATGTGCCGATATTGACCATTGGCTCGATCGCGAGAACCAGTCCGTCGATGAGCTTCATACCGGTACCCCGTTTCCCGTAATTGGGGACGGCAGGTTCTTCGTGTAAACTTCTGCCGATGCCGTGTCCGACTAATTCCCTGACAACGTTGTAGCCGGCTCTTTCGACATGTTCCTGAATTGATGCTGAAATGTCGTGCACATAATTACCGCTCCGGGCTTCCGCAATACCGACAAATAATGCCTCACGTGTTATCTTTAAGAGGCGCTCGGTTTCAGCATCAATCTTTCCGACCGGATACGTCCGGGCTGAATCCCCGAAAAATCCATCTTTATTAATTCCGACATCAACAGATAAGATGTCTCCCTCCTGTAATACTCGCTCACCGGGGATTCCATGCACAACTTCATTATTAACTGAAGCACAAATACTGCCGGGGTACGGTGTACTGTTACCCTGTCTGTATCCTTTAAATGCCGGAATGGCTCCGCATAACCTGATATGATCTTCAGCCAGAGTATCAAGCTCAATCGTGGTTACACCGGGTTTTACCTGCTTTTCTATTAAATCGAGTACTTCACAGGCTATCCGGTTGCTTTCACGCATCCCGTGTAGTTCTTCTTTATTGCGTATCGTCAAAGTAATCTTACTATAATAAAAATCAACCTCACCCTCTGCGTCCGCGCATTTTGCCGCTTTTCATAAAGCCGTCATAATGACGCATCAGGAGGTGTGATTCAATTTGCTGCAAAGTATCAAGCGATACACCAACCATAATCAGCAGACTCGTACCGCCGAAAAATTGCGAGAAACTGATGGTCACGCCTGCCCGGTATGCAAAACTCGGCATAATGGCAATCAAAGCCAAAAAGATCGACGCAGGCAGCGTGATTCGGGTTAAGATATTATCCAGGAAGTCCGATGTTTGTTTACCCGGACGAATTCCGGGTATAAAGCCACCCTGCTTTTTGAGGGTATCGCTGACTTCCTTGGGATTAAACGCAATCGCTGTGTAAAAATAGGTAAAGAATATAACCAGTATTGCATACATAAACGAATACGTGAATGAAGTCCAGTCAAAATATCTGGATATACTTCCCATAAACTCACTTTCCGGGAAGAAGGTCAAAATCGTGTTCGGCACGAACATAATAGCCTGCGCGAAAATAATCGGCATAACACCGGCACTGTTGACGCGCATCGGTATGTATTGCGTAACGCCGCCGTAAACTTTACGCCCGACAACCCGTTTTGCGTACTGTACCGGTATACGCCGGGTTCCTTGCGTGATCAACACAACAGACGCGATTATCAGGACCAATATTGCGATAATGACAATCTCAATAACCAGACCCCGTGCACCGGACGCAACCATCTGGTATTCATCTAATAATGCATGCGGAAATTGTGCAATGATACCGATAAATATCACAAGTGAGATACCGTTCCCGATACCCCGCTCGGTAATTTGCTCACCCAACCACATGAGAAAGACCGTTCCTGTCGTGAGAAAGAGAACAGTTTGCAAGGTAAATCCGATACCCTGTACTTCCGGAGGTACGATCGGCATACCTGCAGCACTCAACGACCCGAGCCGAACGCTCATTCCCCAGGCCTGCATAACTGCTATGATAACCGTACCGTAACGGGTCAACTGCACAATCTTTTTCCGACCTTCCTCACCTTCCTGGCGAAGTTTCTGGAAATAAGGTACAACGGCGCCGAGCAACTGTATAATAATTGAGGCACTGATGTACGGCATAATTCCGAGGCCGAATATCGCGGCATTGCTGAAAGCTCCGCCCACGAACAGGTCATACAGACCGAACAAAGTATCCTGTGCCTGATCACGCATTGTTGCGGCAAGCAACGCGGCATCTACACCGGGAAGCGTAATATGCGCACCAATACGGGCAACAATAAGCAACGAAAGCGTAAAAAGCACGCGTGTCCGTAGCTCTTGAATTTTAAAAATATTTCGAAAACTATCGCTTAAACGACCCATACTTAATTCACAATGGTGATTGTGCCGCCGGCGGCTTTGATTTTTTCCTGCGCGGTTTTACTGAACGCGTGCGCACTGACTTTTAATGCAACTGTAACCTTACCGTTTCCTAAAACTTTCACGGGGAAATTTTTCCTGACGACTCCCAATCCAACAAGTGATTCGGGAGTGACTTCACCTTCGGTAATCTTTTCTTTTTTATGCAGATCTTCGAGATCCGAAAGATTTACCACCTGGTATGTCGTTTTAAAGATACTCCTGAATCCAAACTTTGGAACCCTTCGTTGCAACGGCATCTGGCCGCCTTCGAACCAAGCACGGAATTTTGCACCCGATCGCGAGCGTTGTCCGTTATGGCCCCGCGTCGATGTTTTCCCATGCCCCGATCCATGTCCGCGTCCAACCCGTTTTCGGTTTTTCTTTGATCCGGGAGCCGGTTTAAGTGAACTCAACGTTATTGTCATTACTTCTTTCCTGCTCGTTTAAAATCTATTTTTTCGATGTTAATTCCTCAACGGTAACAAGATGCTTTACCTTGTTGATCATACCTCGGATTTGCGGTGTATCCTGATGCACAACCGAATGCCGGATACGCTTCAGCCCGAGTGCTTCAACGGTAAGCTTTTGACGTTTCGTATTATCGATTATGCTTTTTATTTGAGTTATTTTTAATTTCGTATCAGCCATTGGATGCCTCTTCCACTGCCGCTTGTTTAAATAGATCATTCAGTGTTATGCCGCGATCGGATGCTACCGTTCGGGCATCCCGTAAACTTAATAAGCCCTTCATTGTTGCTTTCACGAGGTTATGCGGATTTGTCGAACCGAGTGCCTTTGTCAGGATATCGCGTATCCCGGCTGACTCAACGACCGCCCGAACGCCGCCGCCTGCGATGATACCGGTACCGGGCGATGCCGGCTTCATAAGGACTTTTGCAGCACCGTACTTAATGAATATTTCGTGTGGAATCGTTCCGTTCACAATCGGAATCTTGCACAGATTTTTCTTTGCATCGTCAACGCCTTTCGAGATTGCGTCCGCGACTTCATTCGCTTTCCCGAGTCCGATTCCGACGTGGCCGTTATGATCACCGACCACAACGATTGCGTTAAAACTAAATCGTCGTCCGCCTTTCACGACCTTTGCAACACGATTAATATGAACCAATCGTTCTTTTAATTCTAAGTCACTTGCTTTTATTTTAGCCAAGGTTAATCCTTTTTAACAAATTCATCGAACATATTTTTCAAAACTGTAA
>SLQE01000163.1 GCA_007131635.1 Bacteroidota bacterium
ATATGGGAAGGATTTATCGAGGGACTCGGAAAAGGCGTGATTTATAAATACAATATTCAATCGCGTTTTAATATGTACCGAACTTTGCGGAATGATCCGTATGCAATACATTGTGAAACACCGCCGAAGACAGGTTCTATAATCTGGGACCTCGACTATTCATGGAAAGATGCTGAGTGGATGCGAAACCGCCACAGACATAATTCGCTCGATGCACCTTTTTCCGTCTACGAAGTCCATCTCGGTTCCTGGATGAGAGTTCCCGAGGATGGTAACAGATCGCTCAGTTACCGCGAGCTGGCACCTGTACTCGCTGATTATGTTAAGGAGCTTGGATTCACACACGTGGAGTTTCTCCCCATCATGGAGCACCCGTTCGGTGGATCATGGGGGTATCAGGTAACCGGTTACTTTGCCCCGTCCAGCAGGTTTGGTACACCCCAGGATTTCATGTATCTGATAGATTATCTGCATCAGAACGGTATCGGAGTGATACTCGACTGGGTACCGTCACATTTTCCGGGTGATGAACATGGACTGGTGTATTTCGACGGAACACATCTCTACGAGCACCAGGACCCCCGGAAGGGATTCCATCCCGATTGGAGTAGTTATATTTTCAATTATGACCGCAATGAGGTTCGAGCATTCCTGCTCAGCAGTGCTCTCTACTGGCTTGAGAAATATCATATAGACGGGCTGCGTGTTGATGCGGTAGCTTCAATGCTCTACCTGGATTACTCCCGAAAAGAAGGAGAGTGGATTCCTAATCATTACGGCGGGAATGAAAATCTCGGTGCAATTTCGCTCCTGAAAAGATTTAATGAAATTGTCTATGAAAATTATCCCGACACGCAAACCATTGCCGAAGAATCAACTGCCTGGCCGATGGTTTCACGTCCCGTATACATAGGCGGACTCGGCTTTGGTATGAAATGGAATATGGGCTGGATGCATGACACCCTTGAATATTTTTCTAAAGATCCTGTACACCGCAAGCATCATCATAATGCATTAACATTCAGTTTAATTTATGCATTCAACGAGAATTTTGCACTTCCGATTTCCCACGATGAAGTCGTACATGGAAAAGGATCATTGCTCGGTAAAATGCCGGGAGATGACTGGCAAAAATTTGCAAATCTAAGGGCACTGTTGACATATATGTATGCACATCCCGGTAAAAAACTGCTGTTTATGGGAGCTGAGATAGGTCAATGGAATGAGTGGCAGCACGATACAAGTCTTGATTGGCATCTGCTACAATATAGTCCTCACCTGGGGATCAAAAATCTGGTCAGAGATTTAAACAAATTATATAAATCCGAACCCGGTTTACACGAGATGGATTTTGAACCTTTCGGTTTTTCCTGGGTGGATTTTACCGATTGGGAAAACAGTATTATAAGTTTTACACGGATGGGTAAAACAACGGATGATATCATTTTTGTCGTGTGTAATCTGACACCTGTATACCGGGAAAATTACCGGATCGGTGTACCCCGCGGGGGTTACTGGCAGGAAATTTTCAATAGTGATTCATCGTACTATGGCGGAAGTAATAAGGGAAACAACGGCGGGTTACATACAACACCGGTCCCCGCACATGGGCATTATCAATCGTTGAATCTTGTGCTACCGCCTCTTTCTGTATCAATATTTAAATGCAAAAGAGAGTGACGATGAGGCTGGGAGCGACGTACAGGGGAAATGGTAATTGCAACTTTGTTGTTTGGGCACCAAACGCGAAGATTGTCGAATTAAAACTCATTACCCCCCAGGAAAAAACAATACCGATGTCCCGTACCGGCCGGGGCTACTGGAAAGCCGAAGCGGAAGGGGTGAAGCCCGGCACAACGTATATGTATGTCCTGGACCGGGATACCACACGTCCTGATCCGGCTTCACATTATCAACCCGAAGGAGTCCACAACGCATCGCAGGTTATTGACCACACTTTGTTTCCCTGGGAAGATACTGCCTGGCGCGGTGTCGATCTGGCGGAATACGTCATCTATGAACTCCACGTCGGGACATTTACGCCTGAGGGTACATTCGAAGCAATCATCCCCAAACTGGACGAATTGAAAGATCTCGGAATTACCGCTCTTGAGTTAATGCCGGTAGCGCAATTCCCGGGTAACCGAAACTGGGGATATGACGGGGTTTACCCTTACGCAGTGCAAAACTCATATGGTACTCCGGATGATCTGAAAAAACTGGTCGGGGAATGTCATAAAAAGGGTATTGCAGTGATACTGGATGTCGTCTATAATCATCTGGGACCCGAAGGTAATTATCTACGTGACTTTGGGAAGTATTTTACGAATAAGTACACTACTCCATGGGGAGAAGCCGTAAACTTCGACGATGAATACAGTGATGAAGTGAAGAAATATTTTATTGATAACACGCGGTACTGGTTCGAACAGTATCACATAGATTCACTGCGTCTCGATGCCGTCCATGCGATCTATGATATGAGCGCCAAACATATTCTGCAATGCCTGGCTGAAAGCACCGCTGAATGCTCGCGAAAGCATAAACGGAAATTCTACCTCATAGCCGAGAGTGATCTTAATGATACACGTATAATCCGTTCCCCCGCACTTGGCGGATACGGCATTGATGCACAATGGAGCGACGATTTTCATCATTCAGTCCATGCATTGTTTACCGGAGAACAATTCGGGTATTATAAAGATTTTGGAAATATAGAGCACCTTACAAAAGCCATAAAAAATGGCTTTGTTTATGACGGCCAATATTCCGAATTCCGAAAACGTTCACACGGTAATTCTTCTCTTGAGCTGCCTGCCGAACAATTTGTTATCTGCACTCAAAATCATGATCAGGTTGGCAACAGAATAATGGGTGATCGGCTTACGACACTTGTTACCTTCGATAAGTTAAAACTTATAGCAGGATTGATGCTTACGTCCCCGTACATCCCCCTCATATTTATGGGTGAAGAATACGGTGAGGATAACCCGTTCCAGTATTTTGTAAGTCACACCGACCCCGATCTTGTCGAAGCCGTGCGAAAGGGAAGGCAGGAGGAATTCAGTGAATTCCACGCGCAGGGGAAAGCCCCGGACCCGCAGGATGAAAAGACGTTTGAGCGTTCCAGACTCGACGTAACGAAAAAAAATCTTGGACACCATAAGGTCCTCTTAAATTTTTATAAAAAATTACTTACATTACGGCGTGAGATTCCGGCACTCGGTCATTTGAATAAACGCGACTTCGATGTATTCGGATTCGAGAACGATCGGGTACTGGTTATGAGGCGCTGGAAAAGCGACGATCAGATACTATCTATTTTTAATCTGAATCCTGACGTGGTAACCGTGACATTACTTGCCTATAAGAACAAATGGCGTATGATGTTAAATTCCGCAGACGCGGAGTGGGGAGGAAAAGTAAAATCGCCGGATGAAATACTTCATCCCGAGAATAATCTTACCATTGAAGGATTCAACTTTATTTTATTACGGAATGTCGATTAATTTATATTTGTATTATCAGAAATTTTAAATTATCAGAGAATGAATAAATATATCTGTATTCACGGTCATTTCTACCAACCGCCGCGTGAGAATGCCTGGCTCGAGTACGTAGAGCAACAGGATTCCGCATATCCGTTCCACAATTGGAATGACAGAATTACAACCGAATGTTATGCCCCGAATATGGCTTCGAGAATCCTCGGACACGATGGGCACATCATTGATATAGTTAACAATTACTCACAGATCAGTTTTAATTTCGGACCGACACTGCTATCCTGGCTCGAAGCACATCGACCTGAAGTCTACAATGCCATTATTGAAGCGGATAAACTAAGTATGAAGAGGTACTCGGGCCATGGTTCCGCATTAGCACAGGTATATAACCATATGATAATGCCGCTTGCGAATAAACGGGATAAGATAACACAGGTGAGATGGGGCATCCGTGATTTTGAAAAAAGATTCGGCCGTTTTCCCGAAGGCATGTGGCTTCCCGAAACAGCTGTTGATACAGAATCACTCGAGGTTCTTGCCTCAGAAGGGATAAAATTCACGATACTTGCTCCGCATCAGGCAAGCCGGGTTCGCAAGCTTGGCCGCGGAGGGCGATGGCACGATGTATCGGGCGGCCGTATTAATCCAAAAATGCCGTACATCTGTAAACTTCCCTCAGGCAAATCGATTGATTTATTTTTCTATGATGGGCCGATTTCACAGGATATTGCATTCGGCGGGTTACTCTTCAACGGAGAAAATTTTGCAAAGCGATTGATCGCGGGATTCAACGATAGTGACGAACCACAGCTTGTCCATATCGCCACCGACGGGGAGACCTACGGACATCATCACCGGCATGGTGAAATGGCTCTGACGTATTGCTTTCATTATATTCGCCAGCAAGATAATCTGGATACAATCATCTATCCAGCTTTTTTAAGTAAATATCCGCCTACTTATGAAGTTGAAATTGTTGAAAACTCCTCGTGGAGTTGTATACATGGTGTCGGCAGATGGAGAGAGAACTGCGGTTGTCACTCAGGTATGCACTCCGACTGGCACCAGGAGTGGAGAAAACCTCTTCGCGATACACTAGATTGGCTGCGGGAGAGGATGATACCGTTCTACGAACAACGAATGTCACAGTTCGTCAAGCATCCCTGGAAAATGCGGGATGAATACATAGATATTATCTTACAACGATCCCACGAAAGCATTGCCGAATTTCTCTCGACTCATTACGAAAAAGATCCGTCAACGGAGATAAAGCAAAAAATGCTCAAGCTGCTTGAGCTTCAACGGAATGCAATGCTTATGTATACCAGTTGTGGATGGTTTTTTGACGAGATATCCGGTATTGAGACTGTCCAGATAATGCAGTATGCAGCCAGAGTAATGCAAATAGCAGAATATTTGGGTGAGCATGGACTCGAAGAGGAATTTTTAACACGTCTGGAAAAAGCTCCGAGTAATGTTTACAATAACGGTCGTGAAGCATACGAAAAATATGTTAAACCGACGCGGGTTGATCTTTTACGCGTCGGAGCACACTATGCAGTTTCATCGCTTTTTGAAAAATATCCGGAAAAAGCATCGATTTATTGCTATACAGCCGATAACCACTCTGCTGAGCGTTACGAAGCCGGTAAACTAAAACTTACCCTGGGAAAGGCAACCATAACCTCCGGGATTACTCTGGTCGATAAGACAGTTGAATATGCGGTGCTTCATCTCGGTGATCATAATATTTACGGCGGTGTGATGGAATATAAAGAAAATGGGCAGTTCGATGAAATGTGTCAGTCTATGAAAATCGCATTTGAAAAAACCGACATCCCCGAAGTTACACGATTTATGGAAAAATATTTCGGTACACACAGCTATTCTATGCGACACCTTTTCAAAGACGACCAGCGTAAGATTCTGGACAAGAGCCGGATTTTGACACAACCGCTGCAAACAGCTGAATCGTTTTACAGGCAGATTTACGATAATAATTATTCAACGCTGACATATTTAAGGGAGCTCAACATTCCTATTCCCGTCCCGCTGAAAATGGCTATCGAGTATACAATCAATACCGAGCTGCAACGGGTATTTGACGGCAGGGAGCTTGATATTTATAAACTTGAAAACCTTATAAAAGAACTAAAAAAATGGAACGCCGATCTCGACACGGCAATGGTGGGATTGAAGATCAGTCAGTGGGTTAGCGATTCTATGGTTGCCCTTTATGAAAATACGGATAACACCGACTTACTCGATCTTATTGAATTTGTCGTCGGATTGCTGCACCCACTCAATGCCGACTGGGATTTCTGGCAGGCACAGAATCTGTATCATAGAATATGTAAAAAATCCTGTGAAAAAATTCGTATACGACAAGACTCGGGTGATGAAGAGGCAAAGAGATGGATAAAACTGTATAATAACCTTGGGAATCATTTAAAAGTGAAAATCGGATGTTAACATCGGTTCGCGCTACATATAGGATTCAATTTAATCCTTCGTTTCGTTTTGAAGAAGGAAGGAAGATCGTTCGATACCTCAGCGAACTCGGCATATCGCATATGTATGCATCCCCTGTATTCCAGGCACGAAAGGGGAGTCCCCATGGATACGATATTGTAGATCCGACAAATCTTAACGCTGAACTTGGCACGGATAAGCAATTCGACAAACTAATCGACGAATGTCACACGTATGAAATCGGATGGATTCAGGATATTGTTCCTAACCATATGGCATTTGACGCACTGAATCGGATGCTGATGGATGTCCTCGAGAACGGAAAGACTTCCGAGTTTTTTAATTATTTTGATATTTTATGGAATCACCCGGACGAAAGTATGCGAGGCCGGATTCTTGCACCTTTTCTCGGTAACCCTTATGGTGAAGCGCTTGAAAAGGGAGAAATATCTCTTACCTACGATATTAATGGATTCAGTATAAGATATTATCAACATAACTATCCGGTTCGATTCGAATCGTATCACTCAATCCTTGATCACAACATCGATCAACTGAAAACGGAAATGGGAGAGGGATATCCGGATTATGTTAAATTTCTCGGTTTGCTATACGTTATTAAGAATCTTTCCGCGACTATTGAGCCGACACACCGAAAAGATCAGATCGAATTTGTAAAAAAAATGATCTGGGAATTGTATTCCACAAATCCATTTATAAAGAAACATCTCGATCTTGTCATTAAGCAGTTCAACGGAATAAAAGGTCGACCCGAAACATTTACGCTTCTTGATAATCTTCTCGCCGAGCAGAACTTTAGGCTTTCTCACTGGCGGGTAGCAAATCAGGAGTTGAACTACAAACGGTTCTTTAACATTAACGAACTCATTTCAATTCGCGTACAGGATGAGGATGTATTTAAAAAAACTCACTCGTTGATAATCGACTGGATCCGGCAAGAGAAAATAGACGGTCTGCGTGTCGATCACATCGACGGATTATACGATCCCGGTGAATATTTACAGCGGTTGAGATCTTTGTCGGATGATGTGTACATCGTTGTTGAAAAAATAATGGAATATGACGAGGAACTGCCGAAATCATGGCCTGTACAGGGCACATCCGGGTATGATTTCCTGAATCACGTTAACGGGTTATTCTGTCAAAAAAAACGGCAAAGAGAGTTTACAAAATTATACGGCGATTTTATCGGACAGGATTTCAATTTCCCGAAATTGCTCTATGACAAGAAAAAAATGATCATCGACAGACAACTCACCGGTGATCTCGACAATCTTGCCTTTTTATTGAAACGTATTGCCAATAAATACCGTCACGGCCGTGATATAACCCTGAATGGTCTCCGTAACGGAATGGTGGAAATCCTGGCTTATTTTCCGGTATACCGGACTTATATCAGCAGTTGGGAAGTCGATGAGGAAGACCGGCGTATTATTCAGGAGACCGTACATAAAGCAAAAGCCGGCAAGCCGGCATTTGAGACGGAGATCCTGCTGATTGAAAAGTTCTTATTACTGGATTTCTTTGAAGAATTGACCGATGACGAAAGAAAAGATTGTATCGATTTCGTCATGAAATTTCAACGATTGACGGGACCGTTAATGGCTAAGGGTTTTGAAGATACTTCACTGTATATTTTTAATCGGTTGGTATCATTGAACGAAGTCGGCGGTGATCCGGCCTCATTCGGGACTTCTCTGCACCAATTCCATAGTTTTTGTTCGGACAGGATATATAGCAGTACGAAAGCGATGAATGCATCATCGACGCATGATACGAAACGCGGTGAAGATGTTCGTGCTCGAATTAATGTACTTTCGGAGATCCCGCGGGAATGGAAACGCTACCTGAAGCGCTGGGAAACGATAAATAAAAAGTTTAAACGAAACGTTGATGGGATGGCAGTACCCGATAGCAATGAGGAATATTTACTCTATCAAACCTTACTGGGGATCTTTCCGTTTGATGAGGATAAGAAAAATGAGATTATTCCCCGTATGGAGCAATACATAGAAAAAATGCTCCGGGAAGCAAAGACTCATTCCTCCTGGTCCATGCCGAACATCGAGTATGAAAATGCGGTGAAGCAATTTATGAAAGATATTTTGTCAGAGACCGATCATAATATGTTTATCAGCGATTTCATACCTTTTCAGAGAAAAATTGCGCATTACGGAGTCTTGAATTCACTCTCGCAGACACTGATCAAAATGACTGCACCGGGTGTTCCTGACTTTTATCAGGGAACGGAATTATGGGATCTGACACTGGTCGACCCGGATAACAGACACCCGGTAAATTTTATGCTGCGCCAAAAATATCTCAGGGAAATTATCACCCGCAGCAACCGTGTTGATGTATTTGATTATATAGCTATTCTCCGCAACAAACCATCCGACGGCAGGATCAAGATGTTTTTAACGTACAAGACACTCCAGGCACGGAAAGAAAATCCTCTCGTTTTTCTGGAAGGTGAGTACAAACAATTACGCGTGACGGGTAAATCCCGGGATCATATAATCGCATTTGCCAGGGAGCATGGCAATACAACAGCGATCACAATAGCTCCACGTTGGTTTACATCTCTTGTCGATGAAAAAACCTTTCCCCTCGGGAAAAAAGTCTGGGGAGATACGGCAGTGTATCTTCCGCCACCCCCAAAAAGGGTTTGGGGAAATGCCCTTACCGGCGAGACGCTATCGAAGGGTGGACGCATTGCGGTGGGAGATGTTCTAACTAATTATCCAACCGCACTATTAATCAGCAGGGATCAGTAATTTATGAAAGTTCGAACGAGCGGCGTACTATTGCACATCACGTCACTACCATCTCCATACGGAATCGGAGATCTCGGAAAATCTGCATTCGACTTTGTCGATTTTTTAAAACAGACCGACCAGAGTTTGTGGCAATTGCTGCCTTTAAATCCTACAAATATGGCACACGCTAACTCACCCTATAGTAGTAATTCTGCGTATGCCGGCAATCCGCTCCTCATTAACCCCGATTTCCTGGTTGATGACGGATTTTTAAAAAAGAAGGACCTTAAGAACGATAAAATATTTCGTGATGACCGGATTGACTACCATCAGGTAACAGATTATAAATATGGAATACTTGACAGGGCGTATGGATACTTATCGTCTAAAAAACGAAAATCTCCCGAATATGAGCAATTTTGTTATGAAGAATCGCATTGGCTCGACGATTTCGCATTATTTGTAGCATTAAAAAATAAATTTCGGGGTGCAGTATGGGGAGACTGGCCGTGGGAGATAAGAGACAGGCAGGAAAATGCTTTAGAGACCGTTTCTAAGGAATTAGCTTTGGAAATTGAGAGACAAAAGTTTTATCAGTTCCTTTTTTTCACACAATGGAAATATTTAAAGGAATATACAAACGATAACAATATAACATTGTTCGGTGATATCCCGATTTATGTAAATTATGACAGTGCCGATGTGTGGACTCATCCGGATATTTTTAAACTCAACGAACACAAAAAGCCATATGCAGTCGCAGGTGTTCCTCCGGATTTATTCAGTTCCACCGGACAATTATGGGGCAATCCGGTGTTTAACTGGGATAGATTACGGGAGACACAATTCCACTGGTGGTCACAAAGGATACGGCACAATTTAAAACAATTTAATTTACTTAGAATCGATCATTTTCGTGGTCTCATCGCGTATTGGGAGGTGGGAGCACACGAGAAAACAGCTGTCAACGGCAGGTGGGTCGATGTACCCGTCACCGATTTTATGAAT
>SLQE01000328.1 GCA_007131635.1 Bacteroidota bacterium
AGAATTTCTTCCCTGCAAGCCTGATATTCTTGTCTCTTCGCAGCAATCTGCTCATTTAAACCGTTAATCTCACTTTCCAGCGAATTTAACTGTTGCCGGAGTTCATCCCGCTTCTGGGTAAATTCTGACATTTGTTGCTGCCATTGATCACGGGTCATTCTATCTTGTGCTACCACATCCGATACTGCAAACGTAGTGACAAGCAGTGCAGCAACAAGCAGATAGAGTAGTGATTTATATTTCATATCCAACTCCTTACTTTTTCTGATTTATTTTTATAAACTGTTTCAAAATTGGGTCAGGATCGATTTTGTGCATTAGTTCCACTGCTGGAGTCTTTGACGAACTTTCTCCTTGTCTTCAGCACATTTCCTCATGTCTTGATCCAATTGAGATACTTGCTGCTGCAGTCCTGACTTTTCTTGTTCTTTGGCGGAAATTTCTCTTTCGAGTGCTGCTACTTCTGCTCTGAGATCCTGGAGTTGTGCTAATTCTTCAGCACTAGGACGGCGGGCACAACCCATAAGCAGGGCGGAAATAGTAATGATAACAAACGCGTATGTCATCATCAGTTTAAAAAACTTCATAAGTCCCTCCTATATTTGATGACGGATAAAGAAATAAACTAAAAAGCACTGCTGCTCTAGTGCTTTAAACTCTTTGCATAATATAAAATTAATTGTTATTTGTCAAGATGTAAATGCTACTATTTAAACAAATTTTGGATATTTTTAATAATATAGGACATAAAAACCCGTATACCTGAATAATACCACTCCCAAATAGTCCCATATGATGCTGTTATATTTGAGAATGCCGCCGAACCTTAAAAACTAATTCGAAACCGGAGTCCGCTTATTCCGTTCATCTCGACAAACGGAAATACTCTCAGTGTTAGGTCTTCGCCTACATCGAAGCCGGTTAATGTTGCTTCAACGTATGCATCGAGCAGATTAATCAAATAAAGGAATCCCATGTACCAGCCGAATCGATCGCGCTGATCGCGATAGAAGTCTCTTATAAAACGAATGTCTGTATTCCCGGTGGGATTATTTTCTGTGATACTGTCATGGTAGCGTTGACGATAGTCGACATATAAATCATGCAGAACTATTATAGCATAGGTGAAGTAACCGGCAAAACCCAGAATGACCGGGGTTTTCCAATATGAACCGTTATAGATCTGTCCCGCACCGGGCAACAGTGCGGAGAGTGTCATTGCCAGCGCGGGAGATTTGATATCGGATTTCTCGGGAGATTCCGTCGGAATATCAAGTTCGATTTCTTCAAACTGATTTTCGAGCACCTCGATTGTGTCGACCCGTTCCTGTGAGAAAAGCGATAAACATCCCATAAACAACACAAAACAGACCAAAGCCCCTCGGTTCATTTTAATCCTTTATCACCAATGCAATGGCCTCTATTTCAACTTTTACATCCTTCGGCAACTTCGCTACCTGTACTGCACTCCGCGCAGGCGGATTATTGGTAAAGAATTCACCGTACACTTCGTTCATATCCGCAAATTCACCCATATCTTTTAAGAACACCGTCGTCTTTACAACACTTTCCGGAGATGCTCCGCCTGCTTCAATCACTGCTTTTAAATTTTCCAGGACTTTTCGTGTCTGCGTCTTGATATCATCACCGATAATCTCTCCCGATTTTGCATCGAGCGGTATTTGTCCTGCAGTGTACAACATCCAGCCCTTACATTGTACCGCTTGATTATAAGGACCGATCGGTGCGGGTGCATTCGTCGTATTCACTATCTTGCGTTTCATAATTCTTTCTCCGTTTGTTCTACGTGTTATCTGGTGTGCTGATCGATTATGTCGATAAGATCTAATATTCGGTCGAGATCATCGATCGAGTAAAATTCAACTGTTATTTCACCGCTTCCATTTGATCTTGTTTTTACCAGCACCTTCGTACCGAATGTACGGCGGAGTCTGGATTCTAAACCGCTTGCACTGCTATCTGCGGCCCCGGCAGGTTTGGCTTGCACCGGTTTTTTTGTGCCGATAGTTTTTACCAACTGCTCTACCTTTCGGACAGACAATCCTTCACGGATTATTTTCTTCCAGAGTTTTAACTGCTTCTTCTCGTCCGTCACACCCAACAATGATCGGGCGTGTCCCATACTCAATTCTCCCTTTCGTATGCTGTCCTGTATCGGTTCGGGCAGTTTTAAAAGCCGGATGAAGTTTGTAACCGTAGTTCTGTCTTTGCCGATTTTCCGTGCGACTTCTTCCTGCGTATATTGTATTTCCTTTATCAGCCGCTGGTATGAAATTGCGATTTCAATCGGATTTAAATGTTCCCGCTGTATATTTTCAATGAGCGCAAGTTCGAGCATTTCCTCATTTGAAGTGATATTCATTATATAAGCAGGTATTTCGCTTAAACCCGCATCGGTTGCGGCGCGCAATCGACGCTCCCCCGAAATTAATTCATATTTCCCGTCAGCCACACGACGTACCGTAATCGGCTGGATGATCCCTTTTTGTAAGATAGACTGCCTGAGTTCTTCGAGTGCATCAGGATCAAAATCAAGCCGGGGCTGGAAAGGATTGGAGGAAATACGTTCGACCGGGATTCGTGCAACCATTTCGGAAGAACCGTCGTCAGCTGACAGCGTATCTGTTGTCAGATCGACTTCACGTGTCGGCTGACGTGAGAGTAATGCGTTCAAACCTTTCCCGAGTACTGCCTTTGTTTTTCCCATAGTTTACCGTATGACTTTATGATTATTCTTTAAAATTTCGTTGGCAAGTTTCATATAATTCCGGGCACCCGTAGAGACTGCATCGTATAGAATAATCGGTTGTCCGAAGCTCGGTGCTTCACTCAACCGCACATTCCTGGCAACAATCGTTTTAAACACCTTCGACCCGAAATATTTCTGCACCTCATGAACGATGAGCTTTGACAACCGCAGGTGGGAGTCGTACATAGTGAGGAGTACTCCTTCAATGTCAAGTCCCGGATTGTGGTGTTTCTTAACAATATTAATGGTGTTTAATAATTTACTTAATCCTTCAAGTGCATAATATTCACACTGGACGGGAATCACCACAGAATCCGCGGCAGTAAGAGCGTTCAGGGTTAATAAGCCAAGCGACGGCGGACAATCAATAATGATAAATTCATAACGCTCTTTTATCGGTGCAAGCAATTCTTTCATTTTGTATTCCCGGTTATCGGCTTCAACCAATTCGACTTCGACACCCACGAGATTTATGTGCGACGGAAGAATGCTGAAGTACGGTATCTGAGTCTGCACGATTACCTCCGAAGCATCCCTGGCACCTATAATACATTCATAGACCGAACGACCATCCTCGTTCGTCTCAATGCCCGATCCGCTGGTTGCGTTCGCCTGCGGATCGGTATCGACAAGGAGAGTCGAATGCTCGGCCGCGGAAATACAGGCGGCGAGATTAACCGCAGTCGTGGTTTTCCCTACGCCGCCCTTTTGATTTGCTATTGCTATAATTTTTCCCATGCACCATCTTTATATTATGTGTACCGGACTTTCTGCTTATACGGGACAACCGGTGGCAGATAGAATCATCCGATGTTATCCGGATCAGAGCTCAAGTCTATCGCCGGGTTTCAATATTTTCCCCTCAACGTCAGACGGGAGTTTTTTTAAAAAATCATCCGGGTTGATCTCGATTACCGGAAATGTATTGTAGTGAATCGGGACGGCCATCTTCGGTTTAACAAATGCAACCGCTTTTGCTGCTTCATCAACTCCCATCGTAAAATTATCTCCGGCGGGAACCAGCATAACATCTATCGTACGCGACTCCCCGATGAGCTTCATATCCGAAAATAATGCCGTATCGCCGGCGTGATACAGGGTCTTACCACCCATCTCGATTATGAGACCGTTTGGATCCCCCATATACCGACCGTCGGGTGTTGACGAGCTGTGGAATGCAACAGTCAGGGTGACTTTTCCGAACGGAAAAGTAAATGATCCGCCCGTATTCATGTGGTGTACTTTCCCAACACCGTTATTACTGCAATAATTTGCAAGTTCATAGGTGGCGATAACCATTGCGTCGTTCTTTTTTGCTAGCTCGATTGTATCTCCCAGGTGATCTCCATGACCGTGACTGAGAACTATAAACTTGGGACTAATGTCTTCGGGTTTTGCCGAAGCCAGAGGATTACCGGTTAAAAAAGGATCAATTGCGACTTCGTGGGTTCCATCAGAGAGAAGAACCGCAGAGTGTCCCATATACGTGATTTTGAGCATCTTCTCCTCCTTTTTAGGATTGTTTTAGGGTATATTGGTCGTGTGGAACATCGTGAAACTAATATACAACATTTCCCGAGCGAAATCAAAATTCGGGAGATTAATAGATTTTTTTCATATATTTAACTTTATGAAGAAAACCGAGGAAAAATTTATACAAATAACCACCGATCTGTTATCCTCGAAGGGATTACTTTCCAAATTTCTCCCTAACTTTACCGTCCGTGATGAACAAGTCCAAATGGCACAAATAAGTGCCCGGTCATTCTACAACAATGAAATAACCGTTATCCAGGCCGGTACGGGTGTCGGGAAAAGTTTTGCATACCTCGTGCCTGCAATTTTATGGGCGGAAGAAAATGATGAGACCGTCATCATAAGCACTGCAACGACAAATTTACAGGACCAGTTGTGGCAGAAGGATATTCCTCTACTGCATAGCATTTTCGATTTTGAATTTGAAGTCATCGTCGTAAAGGGGGCGCAGCAATATATTTGCCTCGACCGTCTTCAGGGACAATCGGCTCAATTACCGCTGACACTGAGTGGAAAAGAGCAAAAACAACTTGCTCACATACAGGCATGGGCTCCCGGATCATATGGCGGTCAAAAGAGCGAGTTACCGTTTGAGCCCTCATTGAAGCTCTGGCGGGAGATCGAAGTTTCGACGACATTATGCCTCCGTGAATCATGCCGGTACTATAACGATTGTGCATTCATCCGTGACCGTAATCGTATACCGAAAGCCCATATCGTCATCACAAACCATAGTTTATTAATGAGCGATCTCGCATTACGCACACAGAGCGACGGGTACGCGTCGATACTACCCGAATATTCACGACTCGTTATCGATGAAGCACATAAATTCGAGAATGCCGTCACCGAGGCACTTTCAGTTACCCTGAATCCGATTACAACGCGTAATCTTCTTTCCCGGATTTATAATCCGGATTCGGACGACGGTTTCCTAGTAAAAATACGCGCATACCAAAAACATCTCCCCACCGGAAGAGGTGATCGCACGGCATATGCACGCGCTATAACAAATAGCGAAGAGACTGTATCATCGGCAATGCAGAGTATGCGTTTTTTCTTCGAACGGATTATGCCGATAGCTCAAAGTAATATCGTATCACATCCTGCATACACGGTTAAACAATCGTATACAAATGAGTGGCTGAAAACCGATGCATTAACGGATATACGAGACAACGAACTGTACAACTTTTCGACCCTGCTCGATAAAATTTCTCAGGAACTCTACGGTTTCCAGCTTCGGTTCTCTAAACTGGAAGAGAGTGAGGAACTTCTCCGAATAAAGAAAGAAATACAATTTTTCCGGGAACAGATACATCAACTCATCAGAGGGTTGGCGATATTATTCAATGAGGAAGAGGACGATATACGTTGGATTGAAGTGCCTCCATCCGCAGATATCATCAGTTTCAGAAGCGCCCCCTTGAGTGTGGATGATTTCCTCGGACCCTTCCTCTATGAACAGATGAAAACTATCATTTTCACAAGCGCCACACTCGCACCGGGAAAGAAGTTTGATTTCTTTAAAAACTCGATAGGCCTTGATGCATTCGAGCATGAACGGCAGGCGACAACCCTGCTTGATTCGCCGTTTCCGTATGAAAAAAATTCGCTCCTGCTTGTACCGACGAATATACCCGATCCTTCGTCTTCAGCTTATCAGCAAACAGTGAATGCAATACTCCCTGATGCCGTTGCTGCATCAAAAGGCCGCGCGTTGATACTTTTCACATCTCACGGCATGCTACGCTCGACCTACGATGCTACCTATGGCAGCATCGGGAAATTAGGATACACCTGTATTTCCCAAAGTGAATCATCCCGCGCGATAGCTCTGGAAAGGTTTCGTGAAGATACAAGTTCGGTATTGTTCGGGACAACTTCGTTCTGGGATGGGGTAGATGTTGTCGGTGAGAGTTTAAGTCTTGTGATCATTGTCCGTTTGCCGTTCAGCGTACCCGACGACCCGATTGTCGAGGCAAGATCACAGCAATTATCGGAGGAAGGGAAAAACCCCTTCCTTGAATTCCAACTTCCGCTCGCGGCAATGCGTTTACAACAGGGATTCGGCAGACTGATCAGAACCCATACCGACCGGGGCGTCGTCCTCTGTCTGGATAAGCGATTAATTACGAAACCGTACGGTAATTACATACGCGAATCGCTTCCTCCATGTGCATTTTCGAAAGGTAGTATTACAACCTGTATCGATTCGATACACACATTTCTGACTTGAATTCCGTGTAAAATATTTTAAAGGGATGGATATTTCGGAAGTATGCGCACAATAATTTCTATGGAGCCATCTCACCGAGACGGCCCCATAGTATATATTTCTACGATGTTACTTTTTCCGCTACCTGTTTCTCGGTCTCCTCTGCCGTCTCCTCCAGACCTTCCGGTACATCGGATGACGTAACCAGGATATTACGGTAACGTTTCAGACCTGTACCGGCGGGAACAAGTTTTCCGATAATAACATTTTCTTTCAGGCCATGGAGACGATCTATTTTTGATTCGATAGATGCTTCGGTCAAGACCTTCGTTGTCTCCTGGAAAGAGGCCGCGGAGATGAAGCTGTCTGTCGAAAGCGACGCTTGTGTTATGCCAAGTAATACCGGTTCCGTTGTTGCCGGTTCTGCGTCCCGGTATTCGGCAACTTTTTTCGATTTCTTGCGAAGCTCGCTGTTTTTCTCACGGACTTCTTTCTTCTCCAGAAGCTGTCCGTTCTTAAACTTCGAATCTCCTTTATTGGTGACAACAACCATATTTGCCAGATTATTATTCTCCGTATTTAAGAGAATTCGATCAACATGATCTCCCTCGAGAAAACGGGTATCGCCGGAATCTACAATTTTAACTTTCTGCATCATCTGACGCACAATGACCTCGATGTGTTTATCGTTGATCTTCACACCCTGCATCCTGTAGACTTCAAGTATCTCATTCAAGAGATATTTCTGCAAACTGCCAACCCCGCTGATCCTCAGGATGTCGTGCGGATCAATTGCTCCGTCCGTAAGCGGTTCACCGGAATACATATGATCACCCGGTTGAACGGTAAGATGCTTTCCGAATGGTACGTTATATTTTCTCTCGTCTTTTCCGTCGTGACTGGCCACAATAACCTCGCGTGAGCCACGCTTTTGCTCTCCGAAGGACACGACGCCGTCGATTTCACTTAAGATGGAGGGATCAAAAGGTCGACGTGCTTCGAACAATTCGGTAACACGCGGCAGACCGCCGGTAATGTCGCGTGTTTTTCCGCTCTCACGGGGTATCTTAACAAGGGTTTGTCCGGGTTTGATCGAATCACCGTCCTCAACCGAGATATGTGATCTGGTCGGAAGAATATGAGTTGCAACCGTCTTCCCATTTTTATCGACAATCTTAAGCGAGGGACTGAGTGAACGGTCCCGGCTTTCTATAACCACCTTCTGAATGTAACCGGTTTGTTCATCCGGTTCTTCACGATAAGTAATGTTTTCTTTGAGATCGGCATACTTAACGACACCACCATGCTCAGCAACGATCACGGCATTGTACGGATCCCATTCGTAGACCATCTGACCACGGTTTACTTCCTGTCCCTCTTTTACGTGAAGCACGGCTCCGTAAGGTACCGAATACTTTGCCAGTTCCCGGTTATCCGGATCTATGATTTTTACAACACCGTTACGTCCGACAACAATGTTCCGGGACATATCCTCGGCTTGCTGTTCTATAGAACGGATGGATTCTAGTTTTATCTTGCCTTCGAATCTGGTTGCCACCTGCGATTGTGCCGTAATTAAGCTTGCCGTACCACCGGTATGGAACGTACGGAGCGTTAACTGTGTACCCGGTTCACCGATCGATTGAGCAGCGATAACACCGACGGCCTCACCGACCTGAACAAGCTCACCAGTCGTTAGATTACGGCCGTAACAATTCGCACAAACGCCGCGTTTAGATTCGCAGGTAATAACCGAACGGATTTCAACCTCTTCTAATGATGTTTCGGCTACCCGTTGTGCAAGGTCTTCATTAATCTGATCGCCCCCTTTAATGATTACTTCACGTGTCAGAGGATCGAAAATATCATTTGTTGCTACCCGGCCGAGTATACGTTCTGCAAGCGGTTCTTTGACATCCTCCCCTTCCTTGAGGGCACTTGTCATGACACCTCGAATCGTACCGCAATCCTGTTCGGTGATAATTGCATCCTGTGCCACATCGACGAGTCGCCGGGTAAGATAGCCCGCGTCCGCAGTTTTCAATGCGGTATCGGCCAATCCTTTTCGTGCACCGTGGGTTGAGATAAAATATTCAAGTACGGACAACCCTTCGCGGAAATTTGATATGATCGGATTTTCAATCAATTCGCCTGTTTGACCGGTTAAACTCTTTTGCGGTTTAGCCATTAATCCGCGCATACCCGCAAGCTGACGAACCTGTTCTTTTGAACCACGGGCACCGGAATCAATCATCATATACAGTGAATTGAATCCTTCCCGGTTGTTCTGAAGTGCATTAAACAAGCGCTCCGCAACACGGTTTGTTGCACGGGTCCAAATATCAATAACTTTGTTATATCTTTCACCGGATGTTATGAAACCCCGCCGGTATTGCTTCTCGATTTTATCCACATCACTTTGAGCTTTTTCAATGATCTGTTCTTTTTCGTCGGGTACGATAGCATCGGCGATATTCACCGACAGACCGCCTTTCATAGCATACGAGAAACCCAACTCTTTTAAATTATCAAGGAAAACCGCCGTTTTGAGATTACCGACCTGTCTGAATATCGAAAGGATTATCGTAACAAGGCGTTTTTTATTAAGGAGCTCATTGATAAAACCAACACCTTCCGGAACGACTGAATTAAATATCACTCTGCCGGTGGTGGTTTCTACCAATTCTCCGTTAATCCTCACTTTGATTTTTGCATGGAGTCCGAGACGGAAGTTATTATGAGCAACGATAACCTCGTTTATGGACGAGTAGACTTTCCCTTCGCCGCGTTCTCCGTCTTTCGATTTTGTCAGATAATAACAGCCGAGGACAATATCCTGGCTCGGCACCACGATCGGATTACCATTTGCGGGTGAAAGGATGTTATGGCTGGACAACATAAGTATCCGTGCTTCGAGTTGTGCTTCGTAACTCAGCGGTACGTGGACAGCCATCTGATCGCCGTCGAAGTCCGCGTTAAATGCCGCACACACGAGCGGGTGAATGCGTATAGCCTTTCCTTCGACCAGAACGGGTTGGAAAGCCTGGATACCCAGTCTGTGCAACGTCGGTGCACGATTGAGAAGAACCGGATAA
>SLQE01000401.1 GCA_007131635.1 Bacteroidota bacterium
CACCAGGCAACGAACGAAAGAAATCGGGGTGCGGAAGGTACTGGGTGCAGGTGTGACAACAATAGTTATGCTGCTTTCAAAAGAGTTCACCAAATGGGTGTTGCTTGCCAATCTCATAGCATTACCGGTTGCATATTATGTGATGAACCGCTGGCTACAAAATTACGCTTATCGTATTGAGATTGGTTTGGACGTGTTCCTGTTTACGGCAGCAGTTGCATTTGTCATTGCGTTGTTTACGGTTAGTTATCAATCGGTACGGGCGGCTTTGGCAAATCCTGTCGAGTCGTTGAGATATGAATAGCAAAGCGCATAGCGCATGGCGCATGGCGCATGGAGCAGAACGCCTGGCGATATATGTTAACATTAATTCAATTACATACGCTATGCACCTTGCGCTCTGCGCTATGCTATCTTAGAGATAAAACAATGTTAACCAATTACATAAAAACCGCACTCAGAAACATTCTCCGGAACAAAGGGTTCTCGTTTATAAACATTTTCGGTCTTGCAATCGGCGTGGCGTTATTCACACTGATCATGTTGTTCGTGCAGCATGAGTACAGCTATGATCAATTTCATGAAAACAAAGATCAAATATATCGACTCGAAACGGGACAGTGGGGAGTACTCGGACCCGCGTTCGGCACCGATCTCAAAACAAACTTTCCCGAAGTCGATAACACTGTTCGCATTGATGCACGGGAACGAAATCCTATTGTAAAAATCGGAGATAATCGGTTCCACCTCGAACACATGATACTTGCAGATCCTTCGCTGTTCGAGGTATTTACGTTTCCGTTGATTCAAGGCGATCCGGCCACACTATTGAACGATCCGCTATCCATCGTTCTCACCGAATCAACCGCCGGAAGACTATTCGGTGAAACGAATCCGGTCGGAGAAACAGTGAATCTATTCAATAGATGGGACATGACGGTCACCGGGATCATGCGGGATGTCGAGCGGTCTCATATTCGCATCAATGCCGTTGCACCGTTCGAATTTCTGGTACGATTAACGGGCACGCCGGAAATCCTCCAAAGCCGCGGTGACTGGAATTTTCAAACGTTTGCATTGATAAAACCCGGGCATGATATACAGGCTCTGGAACAAAAAATATCCGATTTCTATGCCGCCATTTTTGCACAGAATACCATGCAACGCGAGTTTCATCTCCGTCCACTCACCGGGATTTATTTCGCTGCCGACGTTGTCCACGAGATCGGAAGTCTGCACGGTAACAAAAATTTTGTTCATTTATTTATTGCCATTGCAATATTCATACTTATCATTGCCGGCATTAACTTTATCAATCTCACCACGGCAAAAGGTGCGGTACGGGCAAAAGAGATCGGAATACGAAAAACGATCGGCGGCCATCGAAGACAGCTTATAACTCAATTTTTGAGTGAATCGATTATAATCAGTTTTTTTGCATTCGCCATCGCCGTTGTCATCATTGAACTCATGCTGCCGCGTTTTAATTATTTACTTGCGACTGATGTGACGATAAACTACTTCGGTAATCCGCTCCTCCTGTTCGGACTTGTATGCGGAGTGTTCATTGTCGGTATACTTGCCGGCCTCTACCCCGCATTCTATCTCACATCGTACGATCCCGCATCGGTCATGAAGGGAGAAGTAACAAAAGGAAAGAATGCAATCCGTCTCCGCAAAGCACTTATTGTTTTCCAGTTTTCAATATCGATAATTCTCATCATCAGCACGCTGGTTATACACAATCAGCTGGAATACATGAAAACCAAAGATATGGGATTCGAGCGGGAGCACATTGTGCATATCCGGCTTAATCGCGACATCTGGTCACAATGGCCTGTATTTGAAAATGCCCTGATATCTCACCCGCATATTAACACCGTATCACGCGGGAATGCCATACCCGGGTATATCGGCTGGCAGGAATCATGGAAGGTCGACGAAGAATTCAGACAATTCACCTTCCTTCCCGTCGATCCGGATTATATCGATATCCTCGGACTGGAAATGATCCGTGGGAGAAATTTCTCATGGGATAGAGAAGTGGACAAGAAGGATACATACATTCTTAACGAATCGGCGGTAACGTATCTGGGTTTCGACGACCCCGTCGGGAAAGAATTCTATCTCGAACCATACGGAACGACACGGATAATCGGAATCGTGAAGGATTTCCATTTCCAATCGCTTCACTCGCCAATCGGTCCACTTGTACTGACATGGCGGGAAAGTGCCCTGTCACAGGCAATGATCCGTATATCGGGAAGGGATATCTCCGGAGTGCTTGGTTTTATTCGCGAAACATGGAACGACTTCTCGCCGGAATATCCCTTTGAGTATCATTTTCTCGATGACTCGCTTAACCGGCTATATCAGTTTGAAGAACGTTTCGGTAATATATTTTTATCGTTCGCTATCCTCGCGCTATGTATCGCGTGTCTGGGTCTGTTCGGACTTGCTTCCTACATGACTCAACAAAAAACAAAAGAGATCGGAGTGCGTAAGGTCCTCGGTTCAAGTGTATCGCAGATTGTCCTGCTTCTTACAAAGGAGTTTACCCGATGGGTACTCATTGCTAACATCATCGCCTGGCCGGTTGCATATTTTGGAATGAACCGATGGCTTGTAAACTTCGCATATCGCGTCGATGTTCAGGTTTCAATATTTTTAGCATCGGCAATAATTGCATTACTTATTGCCGTCATAACCGTAGGATATCAAACGGTGAAAGCCGCGATGGCAAACCCGGTCGAGTCTCTTAGGTATGAGTAGGCATGGGGCATGGAGCATGGTGCAAAGAGCAGAGCGAACAATGCAAAGCGTGTGAGGTAATAAGCTGCTCGATCGAGTCGATTACATACGCCATGCGCCATGCTCTTTGCGCCATGCACTATAAAATAGGAGTGAAGTATATGTTAAAAAATTACATAACAATTGCACTACGAAATCTAACGCGCCATAAAAGCTATTCGTTCGTAAACATCGCCGGTTTAACCATCGGTTTAACCGCATGTTTTTTGATTTTGCTCTACGTTCAGGACGAGCTGAGTTACGACAGATTCCACGCGAACGCGGACCGCATCGTCCGGGTTGTTCACGAGGCAAAAGCAACCAAATCCGGGACAGCGGTAACATCGGCATTACTTGCTACCGCTCTGGAACAGGAATTTCCCGGGATCGAAACGAGCGTTCGTGTTCATCGTTACTACAACACGATCCTGTCGGTCGATGAAGCGCGGTATGATGAGAGCCACTTCATTTTTGCAGATCCGGATTTCTTTTTAATTTTTTCTTTTCCTTTGACCAAAGGTAATCCTGAAACGGTACTTCGCGATCCGTTTACCGTCGTCATTACCGAATCGAAAGCGCGGAAGTATTTCGGCAGCGAGGATCCAGTCGGAAAGGTCCTGAAATTTAACAATGAGCACGATTTCGTAATCACGGGTGTAATGGAAGACACCCCGCAGAATTCGCATTTGAAAATCGATTTTCTTGGATCTTTTGAAAGTCTCAAAGGCGATATACACGGGCCGCGGCTGGAGATGTGGGCATACAGCGGATACTATACCTATCTTATGCTCCATGAGGGAATTTCAGTGGCTGCAGTCCGGGAAAAACTCCCCGCGTTTGCGGAGAACCGCGTACCGGGTATGGATATTACGAGAAGCGGATTCATCCTGCAACCACTTAGAGATATACACCTCAGATCGTCACACATTGACTGGGATATTGCTACGCACAGTGATATATCCTATGTGTATAGTTTCATGGCTATTGCACTCTTTATTATTCTTATAGCGTGCATTAACTTTATGAATCTCTCCACAGCCCGGTCATCGATCAGGGCGAAAGAAATCGGCCTGCGAAAAGTTATCGGGGCAAGTCGTTTTCATCTCGTGAAACAGTTTATCGGAGAAACGGTTTTAATTTCAGTGATCGCGCTGATGATTTCGATTGTGCTGGTCGAACTGCTGATGCCGACGTTCAATGAGATCTCGGGAAAAAATATAAGTCCTCAATATTTTTCGAATCTTCAATTTATCGCCGGAGCAATTGTGATCACCCTGCTCTCGGGATTCATAGCCGGCAGCTACCCCGCGCTGTTTCTGTCGTCGTTTCAGCCGGTTGATATCATGAAAGGAACACATACCGGCAGCTGGAAAAGCGGCTCGCTCAGGAAAGTACTCGTTGTTACACAGTTCGGCATCTCAATTGCCCTGATCATCGGTACGGTGTTCGTCTATCAACAGCTTGAATACCTGCGTCATAAGAACTTAGGATTCGATAAAGAGCATGTGCTCGTTGTCAACAATCAGGTGGATCAGCGGGCTCCGGAGCGCTACGAATTATATAAAAATGAGATAGTGCATCATCCCGGTGTGGTACAAGTATCGGGCGCAAGCAATGTCCCGCCGAGCCTGATCGGGAACAACATCAGTGTACATCGCGAGGGATTGCCGTCGGATGAATCGAAAATCCTGAAATTGATTACCACCGATTACGATTTCTTTGAAACGTTGGACATAGAAATTATCAGTGGAAGGACATTTTCGCGTGAATTCGGTGCCGATGCTACCGAGGCGTTCGTGATCAGTGAAGCCGCCGCCCGGATGCTCGGACTAGATGAACCGGTCGGGACCAGACTCATTACCGGATACGATTGGCTTGAGGGAAGGATCATCGGTGTGGTAAACAATGTACACTATCAGTCGCTTCATTCACAGATTGAGCCGCTGATCTTTTCGATGAGACCACACTGGTACTACAGAATTCCGATTCGAGTCCGTCCGGAGAACATTGCCGGTACGATCGAATTTCTTGAATCGAGCTGGAATAATGTTGCCCCCGAATGGCCGTTTCAATATTCATTTGTCGATCAATCGCTTGAGAGTCTCTACAGATCAGAACAACGGCTCGGGAAGCTTATTTGGTATTTCACCGGCCTTGCAATTTTCATCGCCTGTCTCGGTTTAGTCGCCCTGGCTTCATTTACCATAGAACGCCGAACAAAAGAAATAGGTATCCGTAAAGTGCTCGGTGCACCGGTGAAATCAATTGTCTATAATTTAACGAAAGAATTTTCAAAGCTGGTACTGATCGCCAACATCATCGCGTGGCCCGTGGCATATTACTTTCTCTCCCGGTGGCTCGAGAACTTTGCATACCGTATTGACATAAACTTTTTTTTATTTCTCGCTGCTGCTGCAGGAGCGCTTATCATTGCCATGGTATCGATCGGATACCTTGCGGTGAAGGCATCTTTAGTAAACCCGATATATTCATTAAGGAATGAATAACATGTTCAGAAATTATATAAAAACCGCGCTTCGGAATCTGACGCGTAATAAAGGTTTTTCCGCAATTAACATAGCAGGACTTGCCATCGGTATAGCGGTATTCATATTGATCGGTCTTTACGTCCGGCATGAATTAACCGTTGACCGGTTTCATAAAAATCTCGAGCATATATACCGGCTTCAAAGTGAAGAGTGGGTAACAACACCGGCTCCGACTGCCGATTTATTGAGAGGACAATTCCCCGAAGTTCGTGAGATAGTGAGATTCAACCTGAATATGCATCCGACCATAGTTCACGGCGAACAAAGGTACCGGCTTTCAAATATGGTCCTCGCCGATACCGAAGTATTTAAAATATTTTCATTCAATCTGATTCAGGGGAATCCGGAAACGGTTCTGACCGAACCGATGAGTCTTGTACTATCACAGTCGATGGCAAAAACGATTTTCGGAGATGTCGAACCGCTCGGGAATACGATCCTATACAATAATCAGCATCCGTTTATTGTTACAGGGATTATGGAAGATCTCCCCTCGAATTCCAGTTTCATTATAAACGCGATCGGATCATTTGAATCGCTGAAGGCCATAACCGGCAACCCGGATGTGCTCGGAAATTTTCAGAACTGGAATTATTACACGTATTTACTTTTACAACCTGGGACACATATCCAGGAACTTACCGGAAAAATAAACACCGCGGCGAGAAATATGACCGGGCAGTCACAGATGGGAGAACCTCCAACCCTCATGCTGACACCGTTTAAAGGCGCTTATTTCGATCATACATTTTCCGGAGACACCTTACGAAAAGGGAACCTGCAATTTGTCATCATATATGCGATCATCGCGGTGTTTATCGTGCTCATTGCGTGTGTTAATTTTATCAACCTGACCACCGCGCATGCATCACGGCGCGCAAAAGAAATCGGTGTCAGAAAGGTGGTCGGTTCATCAAGGAACAGTCTGATAATCCAATTCCTCTGCGAATCGACGATTTTATCCTTTTTCGGCCTGCTTCTGGCGATGGGACTTGTTGAATTGCTTCTTCCCGTATTTAATAATTTAATCGTGTTTGAACTCGATAGTGCTGTTCTTTTTACACCGTCCGGTATTGCACTCCTTATCGGCGGAACAATACTCATCGGTATACTCTCCGGTATGTATCCCGCGTTTTATTTAACCGGATTCAAGCCCGTTGACGTTTTAAAAGGAAAAAGCATTCGCGGAACAGGCGGCGTTCATTTTCGGCGGGCACTGATCATATTTCAATTTACCATCGCAATAACGCTTATCATCGGAACAATAGTCATCTATCATCAGTTGAACTACGTGCGTACCACCGACTACGGATTCAGCAGAGAACAGATACTCACCATATGGATGAACCAGGAATTATCACATAACCGGGATGCATTCCGAAACGAGGTCACCGCGCACCCGAACGTTCTCGGATTTACTGTTTCGAATACACAACCCGGATATGTTGCGATGCGTTGGAGACGGGTTTTAAACGGTGAGGTCAAACAATTCTACACGCTTCTTGCAGACCCCGATTACATCGATGTGATGGGTTTACAATTAATCGAAGGAAGAAACTTTTCATGGGATATCGAGAGCGACAGGGAACATGGATATATCTTCAATGAAACCGCCGTGCGCCTTCTCGGACTCGATGATCCGCTCGAAACCCGGTTCGGTGAATCGGGAACGGAGGGTACGTTAATCGGAATAGTTAAGGATTTCCATTTTGCAACGCTCCATACAACGATCGAACCGCTGGCACTTTATTGGCTGCCGGCTTGGAGCAATCTCGCGCACATAAAAATTGCGCCTGCGGATATACCCGGTACTATCGATCATATCCGCAGCGTTTATAATAATTTATCGCCCTCGTTTACATTTTCGTATTCCTTCGTTGATGAAGCTTTTAACAGATTATACAGAACCGAGGAGCGTCTTGCTCAAATCTTCTTTTATTTTTCCGGTTTAGCAATATTCATTGCGTGTTTAGGATTAATCGGTCTTGCAACATTCACTGCCGAGCAACGGACAAAAGAGATAGGGGTACGCAAGGTTCTCGGTGCGGGACATTATTCTATCATCTTTTTGTTATCAAAGGAATTCACCAGATGGGTTATAGTTGCAAATCTGATCGCCTGGCCAATCGCATACTACAGCATGAACCGCTGGCTTGAGGGGTTTGCGTACCGGGCAGAGATCGGCATATCGATTTTTCTTTTTGCCGCAATCATTGCATTCGTGATTGCAATTGTATCCGTTAGTGTTCAGGCGATACGGGCGTCGCTATCGAATCCGGTGGATGCGCTGCGGTATGAGTAGGAACATTGCGGTAAAAAAGTTGGGATTTATTATTCCATTTTGAGGCTCATTTTAGAGTCAGTTATCCCAAAAATTAGTATGAATAAACGATAGCAAACACTATGATCTCTTACTACATAAAAATTGCACTCCGCAACCTGACGCGGAACAAATTATTCTCTTCGATCAATATTTTCGGTTTAGCAGTCGGTCTGACCGGATTCATCCTGATCACCCTCTGGGTACGGTATGAGCTTAGTTACGACCGTTTTCATGAGAACAGGGAAAAAATCTATCGCATAAGTGTTACCATGGAGACAAACGGACAACTGGAAAAGATCGCAATGTCTCCGCCGGGATATGGACCCGGATTGAAAAATAATTTTGCTGTGGTCGAAAACTTCGCTCGTATCTTACCCTGGCGGCCTGTGACAATAACTGCAGATGAGAGGAGATTCAGTCAGAGCATTCACTTTGCCGACGGATCTCTCTTTGAGTTTTTCTCGTTCCCGATCGTGCTTGGAGATACCGAAACCATACTGCGTGATCCGTTCACCGCGGCGTTGTCCGAAAAAGCCGCCCGGAAATACTTCGGCGATGAAAATCCGATAGGGCAGGTTCTTAACTTCAACGATCAGTACGATGTGACCGTCACCGGCGTTTTCAAAGATATTCCCGAAAACTCTCACATACGATTCGATTTCCTGATCTCTTTAAACACTATGGAAGATGAAACATTAATGGGTCCCGGAGCGCTCGATGTTTATTACTCTGCCAACTTTTATACGTATTTGTTATTCCGTGGAGGGACTTCTCCAAAAGACATCGATGAATATTTGCCTGCATTTCTTGCTCAGTACGCAGCCGACGAACGATCGCTTATGTTCAGACCGTTCTTCGAACCGCTCATGGATATTTATTTGCACAGCGATACAAAATATGCAGCGGTCAACGGCGATATCCGGTACGTATACATTTTCTCCGCGATCGCAGCTTTGATCATTTTTATTGCTGCAATTAACTTCATGAATCTTACCACCGCACGGTCGATGCATCGTGCACGCGAAGTCGGTATTCGGAAAGTCTCCGGAAGCGACCGGTTTTCTTTAATACGGCAATTTCTGGGGGAATCTGCAGTATATTCTATCATTGCGTTTATATTTGCGCTCGTTTTCGTCGAACTGATGCTTCCGTCCTTCAGATCACTTGCGCAATTACCCGCATCGGTTCATTACATGGGCAATCCCGGATTTATCATATCCGTTTTTGCGGTCGCAATTCTGATCGGATTACTCTCCGGTTGCTATCCGGCATTTTATCTGTCGGGCTTTCAACCGGCACGCATTCTCAAAGGAGCGTTTCATGCCGAACGATCGCAAACACGAATACGAAAGTCGCTCGTTGTATTTCAGTTCTCGATTGTTATAGGATTGATATTCGCAACGACGACGATATATTTTCAGATGAGACATTTTCAATCATTCGATATCGGGTACGATAAGGAGAATCTGTTATTCTTCCAGACAACAACACCTTCAGTACAGAATCGGATGGAGGAATTTAAAAACGAATTGCTTCGCCATCCATCGGTGTTGTATGCATCCTCAACTCATCGGGTCATCGGTAACGTGTACGGCGGCTGGAGTCTCAGGCTTGACCCCGGTACCAGATACGACGTCACCGCTCTTTATGCCGATGAAGATTTTTTCGATACGTTCGGACTCGAGATGAAATCGGGACGAAGTTTCGATCCGGCATTTCAAACCGATCGAACTGAAGCCATCATTATCAATGAAACGGCAGCGGCAGGAATCGGTCTCCCCGATCCGATCGGTGAAAGAGCGGAGCTGGAACAGGTACGAACAGGTAACATCATCGGTGTGGTCAGGGACTTCAACTTTGAGTCTCTGCATGTCAGACCGGTACCGATGGTGATTACA
>SLQE01000450.1 GCA_007131635.1 Bacteroidota bacterium
AACCATGGCAAATCAAAAGAAATCGGTTATAATCGTCGGTAGCGGGATATCGGGACTATGCACCGCCTACTGGCTCACGAAGGAAGATTACGACGTCACCGTGCTGGAGCTGGATGATACACCGGGCGGTGCGATGAAAACCGTTCACCGGGACGGCTATCTGATAGACACCGGACCGAACAGTTCGCTCGAAACAACTCCTCTCTTCAACGATGTATTCACGTCGCTTGGTATAACCGACAAGCGAGTGTATGCAAACGAAATCGCAAACAATCGTTACATCCTCCGCGACGGTAAACTCCATGCCTTACCGATGTCGCCCGGTCTATTTCTCAAAACGAAGCTGTGGAGTACGAAAGGAAAATTGCGCATACTAAAAGAACCGTTTATCGGCAGGGCTCAGAATGAAGAATCCATCGCGCAATTTGTCGAACGACGTCTCGGGAGAGAATTCCTGGACTATGCAATTAATCCCTTTGTGGCAGGTGTCTATGCGGGAAATCCCGAGGAATTGAGCGTCCGATCTGCATTCCCCAAACTGTACCGACTCGAAGATATCTACGGGGGGCTCATCAAAGGATTGATAAAAGGCAGAAAAGAACGAAAACAACGGGCCGAACAATCGAAGCAAAGCGCAAAAATGTTCTCATTCATTGGCGGCATGGGTACAATCCCTCAGGCTATCAGTCAGGTACTGGGAGATCGCCTTATGCTGAAGACCCGGGTTACCACCGTTGAGCGGAAGAATGGCCTGTGGAAAGTAAGTGCAAAAAAAGGAACCGGAAAAAAAGAATTCACGGCGGAACACCTGATACTGTCTACACCCGCACATAGTGCAGCCGATCTGCTGGAGACAGTCGATGCATCCATTGCGAAAACACTATCTCATATCTACTACCCGCCGGTAACCATGGTATTTTTCGGATACAGACGGGATGCAATCTCACACCCGCTGGATGGTTTTGGTTATCTGATTCCCGTGAAGGAACAAAGAAAAATCCTGGGGACGATCTGGTCGTCGACCATTTTTCCCAACAGAGCGCCGGACGGATACGCTGCGTTTACCACCTTCGTCGGCGGTTCGCGTCAACCGGAAGTAACCAAAAACAGCGAAAAAGAATTGCGCACCATTGTCCACAATGAGATCGCATCGATTCTCGGTGTATCGGAAGAACCGGAATTTTATTATCTTAAGGAATGGAAACGAGCCATTCCGCAATATAAACTCGGCTATCAAAAAACAATTGACGAGATCGAGCAATTCGAAAAGATGCATCCGGGCTTGCATCTGTGTTCAAATTACCGCGGAGGGATTTCGGTCGGCGACTGTGTCATGAATGCCCGCCGAACCGTTGATTCTATATTACATCATGAAGCAAAATAAAACATAGTATGAAGTCAATTATTGTACATGGCGGTGCCTGGGATATTCCTGACGATATGCTTGAAGATCACCATAACGGTGTGTCAAATGCGTTGTCAGCAGGCTGGGATATCCTGAAAAAAGGGGGCTCGGCACTCGATGCGGTCGAAGCGGCAATCAACGTGATGGAGGATGATCCGACCTTCGATGCGGGACGAGGTTCATTTGTAAATATGGCGGGACAAATTGAACTCGACGCCAGTATTATGGACGGAAGAACAATGCGTGCCGGCGCCGTTGCGGCAGTCCGTAATATCCTTCACCCGATAACACTTGCCCGTGCTGTTATGGATAAAAGTGAACATGTATTGCTTGTGTCCGACGGCGCGATGCGGTTTGCCCGTGAACAGGATATTCCTTTCTGCGGTGCGGATGATTTACTCGTCGGACGTGAGTTTGAGCGATGGAAAGAAATTCAGACGCGACCGGCATATTCCGGAAAGGAAGCGTTTGCCGGCAACACGAAACCGGGCGATACCGTGGGATGCGTCGCTCTGGATGACGAGGGTACGATTGCATCCGGTACATCGACCGGCGGAACACCGAACAAATATCCCGGGCGCGTCGGTGACTCGCCCATTATCGGATCCGGGACATACGCTGTGAACTCTGTCGGCGGTGTTTCAACAACGGGCTGGGGTGAAGCAATTATCAAAGTCGTGCTTGCGAAATCCATCATCGATGCGATCGATATGCTCAACATGTCGCCTGAAGATGCGGCACAACATGGTATCTCTCTACTGCACACACGTGTCGAAGGATATGGGGGTGTTATCGTTTTGGACAGACACGGACACTTCGGCATCGCGTATAATACGCCGCGCATGGCCCGCGCCTATGTTAATGATACCATGAGTGAACCGTTCATATCGGTATGAACGCATAAGGGAAAACTAATGTAAGGCAGAAAATCTGTGTTGGTATATAGTTGCGGCCTGATGTTTGTTTATTACATAGTTCATTTATTCCATTTCGGATCATACTTCATATAACACAAAGGTACACCATGATACTCCTGTACCATCGGGCTCGATTGGTGTATTTTTAAGAAAACCCCACCCCCGGTGTACATCAACGGCCACATCCGACCGGGGATCGGAATGCTCCGTATGTATATTAAAAAAACTCCGGATCTTATCATACTCTACCCGGATGGTTGCATGTTCCGCACCGGAAATAGGTTGATATTCAGGGACGTTCTCAAGCACATCACCGAATTCACCGACCGGAGCAGATGCAATATCGGAGCCGAAAAAAATAATTGCAACCAAAATAGCAACGACCGAATAGAACGAAACAGAAGATTTCATACGCCCCCTCTTAACAATATAGGTTTAAAATATAGTCCCCTTTTAAATGACTATGCAATGCCTATTCATTATATCATTACGTACATTTAAATGCCATAACATACGTCACACCGGTTGGAATAGCGTTATAAAAAGGGAAATGTATGATTTGAATACAGATTTAAAAATTTTTGGAATATAAAATATCATTCTTCTTGAACTTTACGTATGTTTTATTGATATTTGTACTATATGCTCTTCAGATTAAAAGACCCAACCAGGAGGCACCATGAATTACTCGGCATTACAAACGAGTTTATATAATCTAATCAGTGAGACATCATCCAATTTACCGCCCGATGTGAGGCAGGCGCTTTCACAGGCAATGGACGAGGAGATTCCAGATTCTCAGGCGGCGCTTGCACTCAGTACGATAGCGACGAATGTAGATATGGCAACCGAACGAACCGCACCGATATGTCAGGATACCGGGCTACCGACTTTTTACATTCACACACCTTCGGGCACGGATCAATTAATGATCGAGAAAGCCATTGAAGAGGCGATTGTGCAGGCAACAAAAGACGGGAAATTGCGTCCCAATTCAGTCGATTCCATCACCGGCAAGAACAGCGGTAACAATCTCGGACCCGGTTCCCCTGTCATCCATTTCGAGCAATGGACGCATCAGGATGAGATCGAAATAAAACTTATTCTGAAAGGCGGCGGTTGTGAGAATAAAAACATACAGTATTCTCTGCCGGCAGATTTGCCTCATCTCGGTAAAGCCGGCCGGACTCTCGACGGTGTGAGGAAATGTATATTGCACGCGATCTGGCAGGCGCAGGGACATGGATGCAGTGTTGGAATCGTCGGAGTCGGTATCGGCGGCGACAGGACAAGCGGCTATGAGGAAGCAAAGAAACAATTATTCCGAACGCTTGACGATACCAATCCGCTGCCCGAGCTGCGTAAACTCGAAGAATACATAATGGACAAGGGGAACAGATTAAAGATCGGTACAATGGGGTTCGGAGGTAACCTAACGATCATCGGATGTAAAATCGGCACGTTAAACCGGTTACCGGCGAGTTTCTTCGTTTCCGTTGCATATAACTGCTGGGCCTTCCGGCGCCTCGGGGTCATCCTCGATGCAAAAACCGGTGAAATCAAGCGATGGTTATATAAAGAAAAAGAGGCAGATTATAAACAGCTTGCACGAACCGCGGGTATACCGCTGACCGGAAAGGAAATTCAATTAACAACACCGATCTCCGAAGAGACAATTCGTAAACTAAAAGTAGGTGATATCGTATTGTTAAACGGCATGATGTATACCGGTCGCGATGCTCTGCACGCGTATTTGATCGACAATGAATCACCGAGAGATCTGAACGGCGCAGCTATTTATCACTGCGGTCCCGTTATGCTGAAAGAGAACGGGAAATGGATCGTAAATGCGGCAGGACCGACCACGAGTATCCGTGAAGAACCGTATCAGGGCGATGTCATCAAAAAGTTTGGTATTCGTGCCGTTATCGGAAAAGGCGGCATGGGCAAGAAAACACTCGATGCTTTAAAAGAACATGGGGGAGTTTACCTCAACGCAATCGGAGGGGCGGCACAATATTATGTAAAATGTATTGAAGAGGTGACCGGCGTCGACTTCCTTGACGAATTCGGTATCCCGGAAGCGATGTGGCATTTCCGGGTCAATAATTTTCCGGCAATCGTCACCATGGATGCACATGGCAATAGTCTTCACGCCGATGTGGAGAAAGATTCTGCCGTTGAATTGGAAAAATTTGCAGAACCAGTTTTTTAATCACCAATGAATGCTATTTCACTTTGCGGAAAACTTATACGAAGGAGCAAACTCTATGAGTAAAAATACACTCACTATAACCGATAACAGGACCGGTAAATCGTATGAAATACCTATCGAGCATGATACCATCAAGGCGATGGATTTACGGCAGATAAAGGTACAGGATGACGATTTCGGTATGATGACCTACGACCCCGGTTTCACGAACACTGCTTCGTGCAAAAGCAAGGTCACGTTTATCGACGGCGAGAAGGGGATCTTAAGATACAGAGGATATCCGATCGAGCAACTTGCGGAGAATAGTAATTATCTGGAAACGGCTTACCTGGTGTTGTTCGGCGAATTGCCGACGAAGGAACAATATGAGGACTGGGTGTACAATATTACCCACCATACATTTGTCCATGAAAATGTCAAAACATTTATGACCGGATATCAGTATGATGCTCACCCGATGGGAATGCTCGTCAGTACGGTTGCCGCGCTTTCAACATTATACCCCGAAGCGAAAAAAATAGATGACCCCGACACGCGTATGCATCAGGTACACCGGCTCATCGGTAAAATGCCGACGCTCGCGGCATATGCCTACCGTCATAAGATGGGTTTCCCGTATGTATATCCGGATAACGATCTCAGCTATACCGGGAATTTCCTGAATATGCTGTTTAAAATGAGCGAACCGAAATATACGGTAAATCCGACACTCGAAAAAGCGCTCGAAGTTCTCTTCATTCTCCACGCGGATCACGAACAAAACTGTAGTGCGAACGCTATGCGAAGTATCGGCAGCGCAAATGCAGACCCGTATGTTGCAACCGCGGGTTCGGCCGCGGCATTGTACGGACCGCTCCACGGCGGTGCGAACGAAGCGGTACTGAAGATGCTTGCGGAGATCGGCGATGTAAAAAGAGTGCCAGAATATATCAAGCGGGTCAAAGCGGGCGACTTCCGGCTTATGGGATTCGGACATCGCGTCTACAAAAATTACGACCCGAGAGCCAAGATCATTAAAAAAATGGCCGATGAAGTTTTTGAAGTCACCGGCAAAAATCCGTTGATCGATATCGCACTCGAACTCGAACGGATCGCTCTTGAAGACGATTTCTTCGTCAGCCGTAAACTCTATCCGAACGTGGACTTTTATTCCGGTCTTATTTACCAGGCAATGAACTTCCCGACCGATATGTTTGTCGTACTGTTTGCAATTCCGCGAACAGCCGGCTGGCTGGCTCAATGGCTTGAATTCCTCGGTGGTCCGGACAGAAAGATCGCACGACCGCGTCAGATTTATCTCGGCGAAGTCATTCGCGACTATGTCGGTATGGAAAGCAGGAAGTAACTATGTAACAATCATATGCCCGTCATCATCCGTTTCACCCTGTTGATGCCGGGCATATCTATGTTTATGTATACACGAATACAAGGAGATCACTCTTTATGCCGACGGCTATGATGAACAACTTTCAAATGTATTATACTGACGACGGTATCGAACATGCATCCCCTGTTATTTTTATCCATGGTTTTCCGTTTAATCATACCATGTGGGAACAACAAGTTCAATTACTTGCCGGGACGCATCGTGTTATATCATACGATATCCGGGGGCACGGCAATTCCGAACCGGGAGACGGTCCTGTTCTCATTGACTTTCTCGTGGACGATCTGTTCGCTCTGATGGATCATCTTGGAATATCTTCGGCAAGTATCGTCGGATTGTCGATGGGCGGTTATATTGCACTGCGCGGCATCGAACGTGAACCGGATCGGTTTTTGTCACTTGTGCTCTGCGATACAAAAAGCGGTGCGGATACCAACGAGGCAAAAATAAAACGAGCCGATGCAATAAGGAGTATACAGTCCGAAGGTGTCGATACATTCGCGGAGAATTTTTTGAAGTCCGTATTCGCACCCGGGTCGTTCGATAAACACCCGGATGCAGTACGTAAAATCCGGGATATTATTAAAAACACATCACCCGATACTATTTGCAAAACACTGACCGCACTTGCTGCCCGGACGGATACAACGCACATACTGGAAAAGATAGGTGTACCGACCTTAATTCTCGTCGGAGAAAAAGACCAGCTGACTCCGCCCTCCGCCGCTCAGGAGATGGCACAATTGATTCCCGAATCACAGATTCATATTCTGAAGGACGCGGCACATATGAGCAATCTGGAAAATCCGGAAGAGTTTAATGTACATCTCAGCCAATTCTTTGAATAATACCGGGTAACACAGGAACAGTGGAATATAAAACAATCGACCGACTCAACGAAGCAATTGTGCGCTGCCGTGCCTGTCCCCGATTGGTCGACTGGCGGGAAAGCGTCGCAAAAATTAAACGGCGTCAGTATGCGTATTGCGAATATTGGGGAAAACCGGTTCCGGGTTTCGGAGACCCGAATGCCCGATTGCTGATCGTCGGACTTGCTCCGGCAGCGCATGGAGCGAACCGGACCGGACGAATGTTTACGGGTGACCGGAGCGGGGACTGGCTGTATAATGCGCTCTTTACCTTCGGATTTGCAAATCAACCTCTGTCTACCAATCGCGATGACGGTCTGGAATTACGGGATTGTTACATCACCGCCGCCGTCCGGTGTGCTCCCCCGGCGAACAAACCCTCCGGAGACGAATTTGAACATTGCCGGCCTTATCTCCTGCGGGAACTACTATTACTGAAAAACGTTCGGGTCATAATCGCGTTGGGAAAAATTGCTTTCGATTCCGTTATGAGTTGCTCGAAAATACGGGGATGGGATGAATTCTCAAGGAAACCACAATTTAAACACGGGGACAAGGTAAAAATCAGAGAAAATTTGTATCTTTTAGCATCGTATCATCCGAGTCAGCAAAATACGTTTACCGGGAAATTGACCCGGCGGATGTTTCATGCAGTATTTAAGAAAGCAAAAACTCTGCTCCGGCCGGTACGTTCGTAGAGAATTAAATCATCCGTAGTGACGTTCCATCGGAACGTCACTACAAAAAATGAGTAACGATGTTGTAATCACCCTAATACTATGAATAAACCGAAATTTGAAAACCACATGCCCCGTCGCCTCCGGCGCCTCCGTATGACCGGACCTTTACGATCGATGGTTCGCGAAACCGAATTATCGGCAAACGACCTGATCTATCCCCTGTTCATCGTACCGGGCAGCAACGTACGGAAACCGGTATCGTCGATGCCGGGAGTATTCCAGCTATCCATCGATGAGGTGATGAGGGAATGCAACGATGTCTACTCGCTCGGCATACCCGCGGTGATACTGTTCGGTATACCCGAACTTAAAGATGAAATAGCCAGTGAAGCATACAATGAGCATGGGATAATCCAGCGCGCCATCAGAACTATCAAAAAAGAAATACCCGATCTTGTTGTGATCACGGATGTGTGCCTCTGCGAATATACTTCCCACGGACACTGCGGCATATTGAAAGACGGCGAGATCGCAAACGATGAATCGGTGGAGCTTATCGCCAGGGAAGCACTCACTCACGCCGAAGCAGGCGCGGATATGGTCGCACCCTCGGATATGTTCGACGGCAGAGTCCGGGCAATAAGAACAATGCTCGACGAAAATGCTTTCCCGAATGTGCCTATCATGTCATACGCAGCGAAATATGCATCGGCATATTACGGACCGTTTCGCGAAGCGGCGGAAAGCACACCGCAGTTCGGAGACCGGCGCTCTCATCAGATGGATCCGGGTAACAGCAACGAGGCGATACGGGAAGTCGAACAGGATATTATCGAAGGCGCTGATATTATCATGGTCAAACCGGCACTCCCCTACCTCGACGTTCTCCGGAGAATAAAAGACCGTTTCGAAATGCCCACCGCCGCGTATAATGTAAGCGGAGAGTATGCCATGATCAAAGCGGCAGCCGAAAAAGGATGGATCGACGGAGAACGCGTGATGATGGAAACGCTGCTTTCGATAAAACGCGCAGGCGCGGATCTTATACTGACGTATTTCGCAAAAGAAGCCGCCGCTGTACTGAGGGGAGTCGACCGTTAATCGTGGTTCCTGTATTAATAATTTCATTAGTTAAAAAGGGATTTCGCCCCTTCAGGGCTCTACAAATCTTGTGAGAATGTTATATCCACGGGGCTTCACCCCGTGCTATTGATATAGCCCTTTCAGGGCTAAATAAATAAGGAGATAACTCTGTCTTGTTGTTGACTATCTCGACTCAGTTTGATTATAATGATTTGCTCTCAGGGAGCAGCGTTAATCGTGTGATAACAAGGACGTAGAATATTTTAAGCTCCGAAGGAGCGAAATCAACAGCACAGGGCGTAGCCCTGTGAAAATGAAAACGTAATTTGGATACTTTTAAACTTTCAGATCACTCATTTTTTATCACCGGGGCGACCGGTTTCGTCGGGTCTAAACTCGCAGAGGAGTTATGCAGACGCGGACTTGAAGTGCATATCCTGAGACGCAAATCCTCCTCTAACCCCTTCCTCGATACCTTACCTGTCCATCATCATATCGGTGATATCCGCGACAAACAGGCGGTGGAGACCGCAATGGCAAATACCTCGGCGGTTTTTCATTGCGCCGGGTTTGTATCCTTCTGGAAAAAGATGAGGAGAAAACAGTATGAAGTAAACGTCGATGGAACGGAAGTCGTTGCGTCAACCGCACTTGAACTCGGCATTCGCCGCTTCGTCCATACATCTTCCGTGGCGGCTCTCGGACCCGCCGTAAACGGTACTATCATCGACGAGCAGACACCGTTCGGGTGGGACAAGTACGATATAGGGTATAACATCTCCAAACACGAAGCGGAACTCCGCGTCATCGAGAAAATCAAAAACGGCCTCGATGCGGTGATCGTTAACCCGTCGACTATCGTCGGACCGGGTGACGTTAACATGCACGGCTCGGCGATCGTATCGAATGTACTTGCCGGACGTTTACCCTTTTTCATCGAAACACCGATGAATATTGTCGACATCGACGACATTGTTCA